>CAUOQW010000373.1:0-3662 GCA_963506825.1 uncultured Cellvibrio sp. | reverse complement strand
TGTATTAATTGCCGGTGCTGTGTTCATTAAAAACACCGTCAAGTCTGTTGCAAAAGTTCGTAAGGACGAAGATGGAAAATGGGGTGATGTTATTGGAGAGATCACCGGTAACGCCGTTGTGGTTATTTTGATTATTGCCCTTGCTACATGGGTAACCAGTCTTTTGAACTAACAGTGGTGGCTATACCGATGCGTGATGAAAGATTGGCAGATAGCGTTAACTCTGAACCTATTGTGTTCATGGATTGTACGGGAACAGAAATTGTGGCCTCAGCATTAATCTCATTTGTCGTTGGCATCACGCTCGGTATTGTCGTGGGGGTTGCCATAGGAAAGATCATGATTGGTTTGATTCTTGGCTTGATTATTAGCCTGGGTTTTACCTACGGTCTTTTAAATTATCTCTGTGCAATTCGCAATAAATATTATGAAACCTGGCTTAAAGAAAAAATATTTCTCTACAAACTGGGTAGTGGGTTCTTTGGCTTAAAACTCATAAATGAAAGTGTCAGATTTGGTAGAGGAGCACGCAAAGGTGAGTGAGCCGCGCAATGCATTAACCGCAAGAGATTCACATATTTGGACGCTGAGAATAGCGCTGATTATTGTCAGTCTTGTTGCCTTGGGATTAGTGGGGATCTTGTACAGCAAACAGAATGACTTCTTTGTACATGTGCCGCCTGATTTGTCGCAGGGTGCAAAAATTAAACCGGGTGAGCTATTAGCGCCCAACTCTTATGTGTTCGCCGCGTACATTTGGCGAGAAGTCAATGATTGGCCTGATGGTGGTCGCAAGGACTACCCAGCCAGAATTAAATCCTACAGCTGTTTTTTTTCACCCACATTTTTGCACTGGCTGGAAAAAAACAATAAAGAGAAATCGGCAGCCGGTGAGCTTGAGCGGATGCGGAGCTTGTCTACTGCGGATGTATTTAGAAATGAAATGGTTAAACCGATTGGTGGCAACACCTTTGAAGTGACCTTAACCATGAAGCTGCATGAGCGAATCGAAGGACAACCCATCAAAGATATTCTCATTCGCTACCCATTCAGGGTAATTCCTGATTCTCGGTCATGCAATCCCATGGGCATGGCTATCGATGGTTTTTTTGCGCAGCCAGAGCGCGTGCAAGAAGAGGTGAAATAATGCGTATCCACTTTTTTATATCTGCAATAGTTTATTGGGTGTTGTCAGGCGTTCAGTACGCAAGCGCTGATATGCGCCGCGTATGGGATGAAAAACCCATGACACTTATTTTGCCCGTGGGCCAAGAAGTGCGCGTAACCTTTCCAACCGATGTGCAAGTACAAGTGCCGCTTGGTATATCCGAAAAACTCACATCATTAGCACCCAATCCAAAAATGATTTATTGGACGGCAAGCGAAGCCTTTACCAATGCCCGCATCATTGCTACCGCGCGTGATGGTGGCACTGTGTATGTGATTGATGTTGTCGCTGAAGCTAGTGCATTGAAAGAAGATATTGTTATTGAAGATCCTGCGCGTGTTTCTTTGCCTGATACACATTCGATAAGTACTGCACCGTCAAAAGAAAAGGATGATGCGGAAGAAGAGGACGCATTAGCAGATCCTGCGGAAATAATACTCACCCGCTTTGTGTCACAAACCTTGTATTCACCGAGCCGTTTAATGCCTGTGAACGCACGCATATCACCGGTAAATTATTTGGCTATCAGCAAAACGTTTCCTTTACTGCAAAGCGGCCAAGGCGAGCAAGTATCGGTAAATGTTGTGGGGTCATGGTCAGGCTTTGGGCACTTTATTACAGCCGTCTTAATTGTAAATCAATCGCCAGTGGGTTTTAACGTTGATGCGTCGCGCGTGCGTGGCAATTTCACACACATAACAGCACAGCATTTATTTGTTGGCCCCAAAGGCAGTCGCGAAGACAGAACCACGCTTTATCTTGTATCCGATGTTCCCTTTGCTGAGGCATTAACGGAGGACAGTTATGCGTACTAATAAATTAGTCTGGGTTGGCGTTGGTCTTCTGTTGGTAGGCGTGGCGGTAGTTGGCATTAACGCATTTAACAGCCCACCTGCAAAAAAAATGGGCGTCGAGTTAGTAGCCACTCCTGAGCAAGTTAAATCAGCAAAAACGAAAGCAGCCGCCAAACCAAAGCAAGTAGATGTTACTGAGGTTGCAGGCGATACCGTTGCCGAATCATTGAAAGATGTGCAGGTGCGTTATGAAGCATCTGAAAAGAAAAATATGACTCTCGAAGAATCGGTAAAGACTTTAAGTGAACGCTTAGCAAAAACCGAAAGCCGTATTGGTGCAGGTCAAAAAGGCGATGAGCGTGTGAATGCAGTTGCATCAGAAGTGGATGCAATGAAAGGCACCTTTGCTAATTTGGCTCAGCAATTCTCTACGCAAGAAGAGCGCTTAAAAACGACCAGTGCGAATGGCTATGATTTTTCCAATGAAGACTTGGGGCTTGATGGGAAAGTGAAAACAGATCGTAACGGTATTGTGCCCTCGCAAACTACGTTGCTGCCGGGCTACGTTACGGTTAAGCCACTTGGGTCGTCTGGCGCTAGCGATGCAATGGGTGGCGTGATTAATAATTCACTCAGTAAAGTCGGTGGCTTGGCATCACAACACCTGCCCGAACAGGACGGCACCAAACCCGCGCTAACAGACAAACAGAAAAAAGGCGTGATAACACCGCACTACACCATTCCGGCGCGCTCAACGCTAATGGACGCCGCTGCAATGACCGCCATGATTGGCCGTGTGCCTGTGGGTGGCCGCGTACAAGATCCTTTCCCCGTGAAATTTATTTTAGGTGACGACAACTTGGCAACCAATGGTCTCACGATTCCTGGATTGAAAGGCATTGTGTTTGAAGGTATTGCCACTGGCAATTGGAACTTGAGTTGTGTGTCAGTGGAGCTCACCGGTGCCACCTTCACATTCCATGACGGTCGCGTTCAACACCTCCCCAACAAAGATAAATCAGAAGCCGAAGGTAAGCAGGATGGCCAGTTAGAAACCGATCCTATGTCCAGTGGCGGTTCACGCGGGGGCTTAAATCCCATCGGCTATATCAGCGATCCACTTGGTGTTCCCTGTATCGGTGGCAAACGCATCACGGATGCCCCGCAACAGTTGGCAACCATGGGAATTTTAGGAGCTGCAAAATCTTACTTTGATGCGAAGGCCAATGCTGAAACCACCAACACCACCAACCTTGTGGGTGGAGCGCAAAGCACGGTCACCGGCGATCAAATTAAATTCGCCAATAACGCCACCGCCGCAGGCTCAGTACAAACCGTCATGGATTTTTATAAGTCACGCACCCGCGATTCATTTGATGTGATTTTTGTAAATCCAGGTGCAGATGTCGCACTGCATATTACCCGCGATTTGTATGTGGATTACAACACGGGCAGCCGCAAATTAGTTTACTCAAATGGGGGGAATCAACATGGTTCGTCAATGGATTAAAGCAGCGTCGATGTGTGTGGTGGTCGGACTTACGGGATGTGCAAGTCACATTGATAAAGTGGTGCCGAAAGATCAAAAAAACATGAAGCAAATTTATAACGAAAAAGCGGGTAGCGGAAATCTTGAAATGCTAAAGCAGCGTGAAGCGGATATACGCGCACGCCCGATTGGCAATGAAAATTATGTGAGC
>CAUOQW010000372.1:0-3664 GCA_963506825.1 uncultured Cellvibrio sp. | reverse complement strand
CTCATTGAAGGCCGGTGTTAGCTGGGTGCTACGTCAAGATTTTGAAAAAATTGCAGATGATTTTGATGAAGATATACAAGCCGTAAGTGATGATGTAATTAATAAGTCTATTGAATCATTGTTAGCTGATCATGTTAAAGCGGAAGAAAGTATTGCCACCTTACGGCAAGCTCTCGTAGAACTTACCAAAGACCAGCATATTATTCTCTTTGTTGACGAACTAGATCGTTGCAGACCAGATTTTGCGATATCAATGCTAGAGAGTATTAAACACGTATTTGGTGTTGAAGGTGTTCAGATTGTTCTTGTTACCAACATTGATCAATTGAAGTCATCAATATCGCATTGCTATGGAATGGATGATGAGGGGGCTAAGCGCTATCTCGATAAATTTGTTGGTTTTGCTTTGACATTACCTAGTAGCTACCAAGCACCAAGCAATGAATTCAACGGAATATCTGGTAAGCACTTTGCAGACCTTATCGCTGCGAACGAAACGCTTAGCGTGCTTAATTGGCACCATGGATTTATAGATACTTATTGTATTGAACTTGTTGAAAGAAACTCGCTTTCCCTGAGGGAAGTGGAAACCTTTGTTAAATATTTGTCTATTTATCAAGTGTTGGCAGCTAGTAATAAGGTTCAGTCATTAGGGGCAGACACCCGAACTATGCTCAGACTTCTTGGTGTATATCTAGCCTGCTTCCATCAAAATTTAATATTTAATAAAACAGAAAATACTGTTGATAGATTGAAAATATTAAAGGCATTTAATTTTGAGAGCTTTTCTGGGAAAGATGAATATTATTCCCCAAGCAATTTAGAAATAGTCTTTGCAGCATTAACTTATGACCACCCTCAAGCTCAATTCATTTATGACAAGATGGAGGATAAGGTTAAAGAAGCTCTAATGCGCACTGTTGGTCAATATTTTAGAGCCAGTGGTACATCTACTAATTTTATGAAATTGATAGTTGATTCGGCCAATTCATTACGTTTAGGGCATGTTAGATAGGTAATTTTGACCTTTAGTCACTGGGATAATTAATGCAAAACTCACCAAAATTCCAAGAAGAATACAGCGCAAAAATTCCCGCACTGGCGTTGCTTATAAATGCTGGCTGGCAATTCCTATCGCCTGAGCAAAACATGCAGGCGCGCAACCAAAATGCAAATGAAGTTGTTTTGCGTGAGGTGTTGCGTAAAGAGCTGAAAAAACGTCGATTTACGTTTAACGGTAAAGAATATCCATTAAGCGATAAAGCTATTGATAACTTATTGAGTGAAGTTTGTAGCCCTGCGCTTAATGAGGGGTTGTCAGTAGCCAATGAACGTATTTACAACCATTTGCTATACGGTATTTCTGTTACTGAATTTGTGGATGGAAAAAAGGCCAACCCAACTATTGCGCTGATAGATTGGTATGACTTGAGCAATAACAGTTTTCTCTTCACAGAAGAGTTTGGTGTGCTGCGTACAAACGGCATAGATAGCCGCCGCCCCGATATTGTGTGTTTTGTAAATGGTATTCCTTTAGCAGTTATAGAAGCCAAGCGCCCCGATGGTAATGCACAAAAAGGCCCGACTATTGACGAAGGCGTTTCGCAAAATATTCGCAATCAACGCAATGATGAAATTCCCCAGCTATTTTCTTACAGCCAATTGCTGTTATCCATTAATGGCTTGGAAGGTCGTTATGGTACTCAAGGCACCGCCAAAAAGTTTTGGGCAGCTTGGGTAGAAGAAGATCTTTCTGATGCTGAGTTTTATGCCGTCAAAAACAAAAAATTAAATGCTGAACAATTGGATTCCATTTTCAGTTATCGCCCCGCATCGCAGCGCCGTTGGTATGAACAGTTAATTGCCGGTGGTGACTTGCACGTTACTGGGCAAGATAAAATGATACTGAGCCTGTTGTCACCAGCACGTTTGTTAGAGATAACTCGCTACTTTGTCTTGTTCGATAAAAAGGCCGGAAAAATCGTTGCCCGTTATCAGCAAGTGTTTGGCATTAAGCGCTTAATAGAACGCATTAATAAAAAACGACCAGATGGTGGCCGTGAAGGTGGAGTTATTTGGCATACCACTGGCTCGGGCAAATCCTTCACGATGGTATTTTTATCCAAAGCCTTAATCCTGCATGACTCATTAAAGCAATGCCGTTTGCTGATAGTTACCGACCGTGTGGATTTGGAATCGCAGCTCAGTAAAACATTTAGCAGTGGTGGCGAACTCAGCAGTAAAAAAGATAAAGAAGCTGCAATGGCGACTTCTGGAAAACGCTTGGCGGAACAAATTGGCAAAGGCAATGAGCGAATTATTTTCTCTTTGGTGCAAAAGTTTAACTCGGCTGCAAAATTGCCCGAATGTTACAACCCAAGTCACGACTTTATTGTACTGATTGATGAGGGCCACCGCAGCCAAGGCGGTGAAAACCATATTCGTATGAAGCTGGCTTTACCTAATGCGGCCTTTGTTGCATTTACTGGCACACCGCTACTGAAGGACGATAAAACTACAAGCAAATTCGGTTCTATCGTACATGCCTATACCATGCAGCGCGCGGTAGAAGATCAAACGGTTACCCCATTGCTCTATGAAGAGCGCATTCCAGATTTAGATGTAAATGAACGTGCAATTGACACTTGGTTTGATCGCATTACACAGCCTCTAACCGATGACCAAAAAGTAGACTTGAAAAAGAAGTTTGCTCGCAAGGGTGAAATTTATCGTGCCGAAGATCGTATCCGTTTAATCGCCCTCGATATTGCGAGTCACTTCACCAATAACATTGTGGATGGCCTTAAGGGGCAAGTGGCTTGTGATAGCAAACAGTCGGCAATCTTGTATAAAATCTTTATAGACGAAGCCATTGCACTTTTTGAACCAGATAAACAATTTGAAACTGCCGTGGTTATGTCACCACCTGATACCCGCGAAGGTAATACAGATGTAGATGAAGCCAGTATTCCACTGGTAGCAAAATGGTGGAAAGACAATGTAGGTACGCAAGATGAGCAGACCTACACCAAAGAAATCGTTCGCCGTTTTGAGCAAGACGAAAATTTAAAGCTGATTATTGTGGTTGATAAGTTACTAACGGGCTTTGACGAGCCACAAAACACTGTGCTTTATATTGATAAGCCGCTCAAAGAACACAACCTTATTCAAGCCATTGCTCGTGTAAACCGTTTGCATGAGAAAAAGAAATTTGGTTTGTTAATTGATTACCGTGGCATCTTGGCAGAGCTAGATACAACCATCGCCAAATATCAAGATCTAGCAAGCCGTACACAAGGCGGCTTTGATATTAACGATATCGCCGGTCTCTACAACCAAATGAGCACGGAATATAAAAAGCTACCCATGCTCTACAAAGAATTGTGGGCCATTTTCAAGGATGTAAAAAACAAGCAGGACAACGAACAGCTCCGCCAAGTGCTTGTACCCAAGATGCAAGAAGTGAATGGGGAAATGGTGGATGTTAACTTGAAAGTCCGTGAGGATTTCTACGAGGCGCTAACACATTTTTCAACCTGTTTAACGGTTGCACTGCAATCAATTACTTTCTTTGAAGATAAAAGCTTTACCGATGCAGACCGCAGTCATTACAAAGAAACCTTAAAACAATTCTCAAGCTTACGCCAAATTGCCAAGAATGATG
>CAUOQW010000371.1:0-3677 GCA_963506825.1 uncultured Cellvibrio sp. | reverse complement strand
GCAGCACCCAGTGCCAGAGCAAATTGACGAGCGCTTATGTTTTGATGCAATCAGCGCCGCCAAAGATGTAGACGGCGTAACCTGTTTAGGTTTTGGCCGCATGAGCATGGGTGAAGAAGCTTATGGCTGTGCAACACCAAAAGGCATTATGCGCTTGCTGGAAGCTTACAATATTGAATTCTCGGGCAAGCATGCCGTTGTAGTTGGCCGCAGCCCCATTCTCGGCAAGCCAATGGCGATGATGCTGTTAAATGCAAACTGCACAGTTACTATTTGCCACTCACGCACCAAAAATTTGCCTGAATTAATTAAACAAGCCGACATTATTGTTGGCGCAGTAGGCAAGCCAGAATTTATTAAAGCCGAGTGGATTAAAGATGGTGCCGTAGTGGTTGATGCTGGCTATCACCCCGGTGGTGTGGGCGATATTGAATTGGCACCGCTAGTTGATCGCGTAGCGGCTTACACGCCAGTTCCTGGTGGCGTTGGGCCAATGACCATCAACACCTTGATTTACCAAAGCGTTGATTCCGGCGAGAAAAAAATGCAAGCTGCCGCGAACAAATAAATTCAAATTGAGACTCAAAAACAGGCGCTACTACAGCGCCTGTTTTTGTTTATGCCAATTGCTGTGATGAAATGAACGAACAACTCGACATAATTTATCGCGATGGATTTTTAGTGGCGATTAACAAACCCAGCGGTTTGTTAGTACATCGCAGCGCTATTGATCGCCATGAAACTCGCTTTGCAATGCAAATGTTGCGCGATCAAATTGGCCAGCATGTATTTCCTGTGCATAGGTTAGATAAACCCACATCCGGTGTTTTGGTATTTGCGTTAAGCGCAGAAATAGCTGCACTTATGGGTAATATTTTTGCTGAGCATCGTCTGCAAAAAACCTATGTTGCTATTGTTCGTGGAATAGCCCCGGAATATAAATTGCTTGATTATCCACTGATTGAAGAGCTGGATAAATACACTGACAAGCAAGCGCGCAATCCAGAACCAAAACCTGCAATAACAGAGTTTTTTCGGCTTGCCGACGTTGCGCTCCCCTATTCCGTGGATAAATATCCTGAAAGCCGTTACTCATTGGTTAAATGCATGCCGCAAACGGGGCGGAAGCATCAAATACGCCGCCATTTGAAACACCTGAGCCACCCTATTATTGGCGATGCGAAGCACGGCAAAGGCAATCACAATCGTTTTTTCCAGCAGACCTTTAATGCGCATCGCTTATTATTGGCCGCAACTGAATTATGTTTTACGCACCCAGTACTAGAGACCGAACTCAATTTAATTGCGCCGCTGGATGCAACCATGACGCAACTTATTGAGCGTTTTGGTTGGTATAATGCAGTGCCGCACCAATGGCTTCCCTTGTCACACAAAATAAGCCCCCAACAAAATAAAGTTACAGTAGAATAATGCCTATGCGCCTTGATAAATTTATCGGCAACAATACCGAGCTTAGCCGCACGCAAATTCATATTGCGATTAAGCAAGGCTTAATTTTTATCAACGATAATGCCGTTGCAAAAACCAATGCACAGATTAAGGATGGCGATAAGGTTGTCTTTAATGGCAAGCTGATTGAAGAGCGTAAAGCGCGCTATTTAATGCTGCACAAGCCCGCGGGCTATGTATCTGCTAATTCCGATAGCGAACACCCAACGGTATTAGATTTAATTGATTTACCTTTTAAGCAAGAACTACAAATAGTTGGCCGTTTAGATTTGGATACTACGGGTTTAATTCTGTTAACTGATGATGGTCAGTGGAATCATAAAATAACCTCACCAAAACACTTGCACACCAAAAGCTATTTGGTCACCACAACCGACACCATTGCTGAATCTGCAAAAGCACTTTTTGCAGAGGGCGTTTTACTCAAAGGCGAAACCAAACCCACACTTCCAGCAGAATTAACTATTTTAAGTTCACATCAAGCCCGCCTCAGTATTTGCGAAGGCAAATACCACCAAGTCAAACGCATGTTCGCCGCTATAGGCAACCATGTTGTTAGTTTGCATCGCGAACGAATTGGCGCTATTTTTTTAGATGCAGATTTACCGCTTGGAAAATTTCGCCCACTTACTAGCGATGAAATCGCGAGCTTTGAGAAATAATGATGACTGATGCCCCCACCAGTTGGCTGCTTGAACAAATTCGCCAGCATGCCAGCACACAAAGCCTATGGTTTAGTGATGAAAATGTGCTGCATCAATTACCTGACGCACAGACTTGGCCACAAAAAACAGCGCTTATGACCAATCGTTGGGATATTGCCGAGAATGCCAAGCGCCTAGGTTTTAATGCAGAATTTAACGATGTAGATTTAAGCAAGATTGCAGATAACAGTGTTGATCATATTTTCTATCGAATCTCTAAAGAGAAAGCTGTTACCCACCATTTAATTAATCAAGCTCAAAGAGTGCTTAAGCCGCTTGGAGTTTTGTGGATTAGCGGCCAAAAAAATGAAGGCGTAAAAACTTATATTGAAAAAGCCAGTGCACTTTTTGGCTGCGGAAAAAATATTCAGAAAGATGGCATGAGTTACTCTAGCCAGCTAGTTAAAAAAGATAATTATGGCGAATCATTAAATGGCAAGCTCTTGAATGACGAAAACTACCGTGAGTTACGCGAGTGTTTGTCTATCAATAATAAAAGCGTCTTGAGTAAACCAGGGCAATTTGGCTGGAATAAACTCGATCAAGGCAGTGAATTTTTAATTGAACAGGTTACACAAGCTTTAGCAACTGAAAACCGAAGCTTCGAACATTGTTTGGACTTAGGTTGTGGTTATGGATATTTAACGATTGCCAGCCAACATCTCCCCATAAAACAACGCACACTCACCGATAACAATGCCGCCGCACTTATAACGGCTAGTGCAAATTGCAAGCATCTCAATATTTCAGCAGAGGTTATTGCAGGTGATGCCGGCGAACACTTACCAAAGCATTTTGATTTAATTTTATGTAACCCGCCCTTTCACCAAGGCTTTAGTGTTGATGGTGATTTGACGGATAAATTTTTACGCAATGCAGCAAAACAATTAACTGAAAATGGCCTAGCTTATTTTGTGGTCAATCAATTTATTGCGCTGGAAAAAAAGGCGCTGCCTTACTTCACGCAGATTAATTTAATCGCACAAAACAAAAGTTTTAAAGTGATTGAGCTGCGTAAAAATTAGGTGGTTTTTCAGCAATTTGTACAGCAGATTTACAGGCTGCAGAGATATTAACCAACCCCCGCTAAATTGATGATTTTTTTAGAAAAAAGGGTTGACCAAGCATAGTCTCACCTATATTATGCGCACCACTTCCACAGAGGAAGTCACCGATCCGCCTTAGCTCAGTCGGTAGAGCAAATGACTGTTAATCATTGGGTCGCTGGTTCGAGTCCAGCAGGCGGAGCCAAATTAAAGTAGAAAAGGCTGCATGAAAATGCGGCTTTTTTTATGTGTGCAAGTTTTGTTTATGTCCTTGGCCAGTTGTAGCAGCCGACCCCCTAACCCTTTGGCGGAGATCCTCCATGTTTAAAGTGAATGAATACTTCAATGGCGCGGTTAAATCTATCGCCTTCCAAACTGAAACCCTACCGGCAACAGTAGGTGTAATGGCTAAAGGCGATTACGAGTTTGGCACTAGCCAAAAAGAATACATGACCGT
>CAUOQW010000370.1:0-3685 GCA_963506825.1 uncultured Cellvibrio sp. | reverse complement strand
GCATAGCGTTGAGCGCTTTGGCTAATTTCTTCAGGGGTTGCAAGCCCCAGCGTAAAATCGCCGTTTGCGCGATTAACAATAAAATTCCAACTGCCCCCAACCACTGCCAGAGTTGATTGCGATAGGCATTTTTTTCGGCGATAAAATCTTCGCTGTCATGTACGGCTACAAAGCGAAAGGGTACTTCACGGTTCTTGGCAACTTCCCAAAAAATATCCGAATAGGCGAGAAAGTAATTTTCGTTTTCCAGTTCAAAAATAATCTCGGCAGATTCGCCGGGTTTGAGTTTGGGTGAGATTTGGTCGTAAGTGGGCGGTGTTTGCAAGGATGTTGAATTAGATTGCCAAATCAATTCTTTTTTGTCGTTGAACAAGTAAGCGTAAAGCCCGGAGTTAATGCGCTCGAAATCCTTATCCTTTAATTCCTTAGGCATAATCAGTCGTGGTTTTTCATTTTTTTTCAGCGGCTTGGTGGGTAAATCTGCAGCGCTATAAAGTAAATAAATATTACGCTGCAAGCGCGCTTTTTCAGCGGTAAGCAAACTGACCTGAAAGGCGCGATCTAGAAAGAAACCAGTCACACCTAAAAACACCGGCAATAAAAGTGCAGACGCAAAAAATAAGCGCGCTCGAATAGACGTAAATTTTTTGGTGAGCAGCAGTGCCGGCACGTTTATTCTTTAAAAACGTTAAAGCGATAACCTAAACCGCGCTGGGTGCTAATTAAATTCAAGCTGCCATCGGGGTCTAATTTTTTGCGCAAGCGGCCAACAAACACTTCGATCACATTGCTGTCGCGGTCGTAATCTTGTGCATACAAATGTTCTGTTAGCTCGGTTTTAGAAATATTTTTACCCGCATGCAGCGCTAAATAAGTGAGAGTATTGTATTCAAAGCTGGTGAGTTCAACTTCTGCGTCATCGCGGTGTACGCGGCGTGCGCTGGTGTCTATGGCAATGGGGCCGTAACGCAACACTGGTGCGGCATGGCCGCTGGCACGGCGCAAGAGTGCGTGCAGGCGCGCGCGCAATTCTTCGGGGTGAAAAGGTTTGGTTAGGTAATCATCTGCACCGGCTTCCAAGCCTTCCACTTTATCCTGCCAGTTGCCGCGCGCGGTTAAAATTAAAATCGGGAAGTTGCGGTCTTTTGCGCGCAATTGTTTAATTAATTGGGTGCCGTCCAGCAGCGGCAAACCTAAGTCGATAATAGCGAGATCGTAATCGTATTCGCTGCCTAAAAATAAGCCTTCGCGGCCATCGGCGGCGGTATCGCAAGCGTATTTTTCACTGATAACAATCTGCTCGATTTGTTCGCGTAAACTTTTTTCATCTTCAACAATTAATAAACGCATGGATCATTTTCCTTGTTGGTTGCTAAATTATTGTGGGGTTTCTTCAGCCGGTTTTTCTTCAATAAGGGCGCCGTTAACCGCATCTAAATTAATAGTTTTCATACGGCCATTTTTTTGCAAAAGTTTTACGGCATAACGAGGTTGGGCTTCTTCGTAGTATTTACGCACATTAATTACTTGGCCTTCGGCAAAGGTTTGTGCGCGCTGTGCGGCTTCGGTGGTCGATATTGTCGCTACTTCGCTTTTTGCTTCATATTCTGCTGGTGTGCTGTCGGCCAGTTGAGGCTCTATAGCAGGTGTTTTGGCCGCTTTTTTATCAGATGAATCTTTATTGCCAAACAAATCATTTTTGGTTTTGGTTAGATTGCGCTTTAAGCGCGCTAATTGAACTTCTATGGCTGAAGGTTCTTTTGTGTCAGGCTCTTTAGATGTTGAGGCTTCGTTTTGTGTTGAGGACTCTTTTTTTAGTGAAGCGTCTTTTTGCGCTAACAGCTCTTGTGCTGAAGGCTCTTTTTGCGTTTCTTTTTTGGTTTCGGTGTTAGCGGCTGGCGCGGGGCTTGTATTTGTGTCGCCAGATTTGGCTGCGTCATTTTGTGTCTTAATGTCAGTTTGAGATTCTTCG
This sequence comes from uncultured Cellvibrio sp., assembly GCA_963506825.1. Taxonomy (GTDB): domain Bacteria; phylum Pseudomonadota; class Gammaproteobacteria; order Pseudomonadales; family Cellvibrionaceae; genus Cellvibrio. The sequence continues at coordinate 1,713 of CAUOQW010000370.1, read as the reverse complement.
CTCACAGCGCTGCTGGCAGGCGCGAGTTGTTGTGCCGCAGGCGCATTTTTTGTGCCTGGTTCAGTAGCGAATAAATCTTTTTTTGCGAAAGCACTAGGCGCAGCTAAAACGGCTACCATCACCAAGGGTGATAGCAAAAGTCTTAGTGATAATAAGGGGGAAGCATTCATGGCGATTCCTCGCATCTCTCAGTTCAGTTGCCTATAGCCTGATTGTTATCTGTAGCCTAGTTGTTATTTGCGTTCCGGCGCAATTCTTGGCACTGGAACGGGGTTTAAAACTACACCACAGCGGGCGAGCGGCAGAACACTATCGCTTCCTGGTCGAAAAAATTCAATGTCTCTTTTATGGTTGCTACCAAAGGCTGGCTAGCAACCTTTGATAGCAAATTTAAAAAAGACGTACCGCAAAAATTTACTACAAAAACTCGTTAATAATCTCGTGAGCGAACCGAAACCGCAATTCTGTCACCAGGGTGACGGTCAGTGCGGGTCTGGTAAATGCGGCCATGGTACTTGTAACTCACATCATAACCAACGATGCGCTGTTCATATTCGGTACGGTAGTGTGTGCGACACACTTCTTCATCGCGGTAGCGCACTGTGCGTTTACTGCCGGCATCATTACCAATAGAGGCACCGATCAAACCACCTACAGCAGTGGCAGAACCGCGACCATTACCAAGTTCATGACCTATAGCTGCACCGACTAAACCGCCTACTACAGTGCCACCAAAAGAGTCGCCACGGCGGCTTTCGCGCGCAACAGTTTGTACGCGACAAGATTCGCGCGGTACATCAACCGCAACTTGACGATAGATGGGGCGAGCGGCGACAACACGGCCAAAATCGCCATAAGAATCGTATTCGTAGCTTACATAGGTCGTTGCGTGATGGTGGTGATGACGTCTATGGCCGTGATCTGCAGATGCGCAGCTAGCCATAAACAGACCCATAGTGACGGCAAGGACTGTATTTACAAAAGGACGATTTTTCATGGCAACTTTCCTCTCACTGGTTTCTAGCAGGGAACTGGCGCTTGGCTTCAATAAGCTCAAGGCTCAGGTGCAGAATAAGACGGTGAAGCTGAATCGCCGCTGAAATTGCCGTGGACTTTTTACGCATTTGCCAGCATAAATACTCGCCTTAAGCCCCAAAAGCGGTGCTTAATCAGGGTATAATCGCCGCCTTATTTTGCTTTTAAGAATTGAGTTGTAAGTTATGGCGGATGTGATGGACGTAAAAGACTACATGGCCGAGCTTGGGCGCAATGCCCGCAAAGCTTCGCGCGCTATTGCCGCGGCTTCTACCGGCGTTAAAAACAAAGCGCTTTTAGCAATTGCCGATGCATTGAACAGCAATCGCATTACCTTGGTGGCCGAGAATCAAAAAGATTTGGCGGCGGCTAAGGCCAATGGTTTGGACCCTGCGATGATTGATCGTTTGGCGGTTAAACCTGCGACCATTGACGCTATGATTGAAGGCCTGCGCCAAGTAGCTGCCTTGCCTGACCCCTGCGGTGCTATCACCGATATGAGCTACCGCCCAACCGGTATTCAAGTCGGCAAAATGCGCGTGCCTTTAGGTGTAGTCGGCATCATTTACGAATCGCGCCCGAACGTGACGATTGATGCCGCCAGCCTGTGCTTAAAATCTGGCAATGCGGCGATTCTGCGCGGCGGCAGCGAGTCTATTAATTCCAACCGCGCTATTG
>CAUOQW010000369.1:0-3686 GCA_963506825.1 uncultured Cellvibrio sp. | reverse complement strand
AACCGCATGGGTTCCAATCATATCGGGCACTTCTTGCACAACATCATCATCGTTTTCGCACTCCACTTCGTAATACTCAGCGGCGGTTTCCAGCTCGACGATTTTATGAATGGGCGCTTCGAAGAAAACGTCATCAATCCCCTGATCGTAATAACCCTCAAAGTGACCATTCAAGGGGTCGCAGAGGTCGGGGCAGGGTACAATGTCGTTCAGCCAAGGCACCAAACCGACTACATCGCCATTAGCGCGCAAACCCCAACAGAGGATTTTGAGGCTAAAGAGCTTTTCAGAGCTGGTATCGTTGGAGTAGAGCATTTCGAGGCCATCAAGCTCAGGGGCTAGACGTATAAAGCGCTCATCGTGCAGGGTAGAAAAGGTTTTGCCGGTGAAGAAGTCGACCACATTGTCCATATTGTGGGTTGTGTCTGAGGTCTTCATAATGCCACCCCCTCGGTTCTAGCGGTTGGTGATAGCCTGCTGGTTACCTAGCTTTAAGGGCTTAGGTCATAGATTCCAGCGGTAGAGAAGAGGCTTTTAACGCCGTCTTCAAACTAAGTATATGCTAAAGATTTGCAACACAACACCTTTTCTATAAAAAAGACAGCAGCTTTTAAGAGAATATTTATGAAAGTTCTAGCGGATGAAAATATCCCTTTAGTAAATGAGTTTTTTCAATCGATTGGTGAAGTTGTTACGCGCCCCGGTCGAACCATGACAAATGATGATGCGCGCGATGCGTTTGCGTTATTAGTTCGCTCAGTCACCAATGTAAATCAAAGTTTGCTCAATTCAAGCAAAGTGAGTTTTGTCGGCACTTGTACCATTGGTGTGGATCATTTAGATCAGCAGTGGTTGCAAAATAATAACGTAGAATTTTCCAGCGCTCCCGGTTGCAATGCTAATTCAGTGGTTGAATATGTTTATGCTGCACTCTGCCATTTAGATGTGAATTGGTTGGATAAAAAATTTGGCATTATAGGTTGCGGTAATGTCGGCGGGTTATTATATAAACGTTTAAAGCTGCAAGGTGTCGATTGCTATTGCTATGACCCATTGCGTACGCCAGAGCACAATACTGATCTAACAAGTTTAGAGGAAGTATTGAGTTGCGATATTATTAGTATGCATACGCCACTTACTAAGACTGGAGATCATCCTAGTTTTCATCTCATTAATTTACCTGAATTACAATTATTAAAAGCGGGTGCTGTATTACTTAATTGCGGTCGTGGGCCAGTGATTAATAATGCTGATTTGTTGCAGTTTTTAACCGAGCGCGATGATGTGCGCGTTGTATTAGATGTGTGGGAGCCTGAGCCGGATATTTCTTTAGATTTATTGGATAGGGTTGTACTCGGTTCGCCGCATATTGCCGGTTACAGTTACGATGGAAAATTAAAAGGCACAGAGATGATTTATCAAGCGCTGTGCAAACATCTCAATCGTCCCGCAGAATTATCCATTAAAGATCTTGTGCCACCACTGGCTAACAATCAATTAGATGTTGTGCCGGAGCAACCTACTTGGGAGCAGGTAAAACGTCTTATCGCTCAAGTTTATTCAATCGCAGACGACGACAAGCGCTTGCGTGCATTGGCGGAGCGCGCTCGCAAAGGTGAAGATAATTTTGCGATAGGTTTTGATAGCCTACGTAAACATTATCCTACTCGCCGAGAGTTTCATAATTATGAAGTAATGGGAGCTGATGAAAAAACTGCTGAATGGTTAAGTGTGTTAGGTTTTGGCGTGGCTTCATCAGTTAATGATTAAATTCAAGCTTGGTTTAATTGTTAATCCCTATGCGGGTATTGGCGGCAGTGTTGCGTTAAAAGGCAGCGATGGCGATGAAATTCGTACGCAAGCGCTTGCGCTAGGTGCAGAGGCGCGTGCGCTCACACGGGTAGAGCGTTGCTTGGCAATGCTGCAAGAATTTGCTTCTGATATTCAGATTTATTGCTTTGCGGGTGATATGGGTGAAACCTCCAGTAAAGCCTGTGGTTTTAATTACACTTTAGTTGGTCATGCGCAAAGCCATCCCTCAAGCGCACTAGATACATTGGCGGCTACCAAGGCTTTAATTACAGAGTCGGTCGATATTATTTTATTTGTCGGTGGCGATGGCACAGCGCGCAATATCGCCGATGCTTTGCAGCAAGCGGGTGCTGAGCAGCAAGTGGTATTGGGTGTGCCATCAGGTGTAAAAATGCACTCAGGGGTTTATGCCATTACGCCAGAAGCTGCAGGTGAAATCTTATTGTGCTTGCTCAAAAAACAACTGGTCAATGTACAGGCCTGCGATGTGCGCGATATAGATGAGACTGCATTTCGCGAAGGAAAAGTAAAAACCCGTATGTATGCTTCACTCTATGCGCCGCTCTTGCCGCAATTTTTACAGCAAGTGAAAAATAGCGGTGCAGCGCAAGATGAGTTTGTTAAGCTCGATATAGCCAATTATTTAATCGACAATTTATTGGATGATACTCTCTATATTGTTGGCCCTGGTTCAACGACTAAAGTGTTTTTAGAGCAGTTAGACGTTGCAGGCAGCTTGCTTGGGGTTGATGTAATATTAAATCGTGAATTAATCGCTGCTGATGTAAGTGCACAGCAATTGCGCGATCTCATTGCTAGTCATGCTGGCGATATGCAATTAATTATTACCGCAATTGGCGGGCAAGGGCATATTATTGGTCGCGGCAATCAGCAGCTTACTCCAGATATTTTGCGCGCTATCCCTCGTCAGAATATTCACATGATCGCCACCAAAGAAAAAATACTCTCTCTGCAAAGCCGCCCTTTGTTAGTGGATTCTAATGATCCCGATTTAGATAAATCATTTTCGGGCTATCAATCAGTTTTAGTGGGTTATGATGAGTTTATTTTGTACCCCATAGGTGTATCGAATATCGCAATGGGAAATTCATGAAGTTATTGTTAGATAGAATCACCGATTTACAGCAAAAGCTGCAAGCCAATAAAGCTATAGACAGCTATCGCTTACTGCATGGTCGTGGCCGTTGTTTTGAAGGTTTGGAGTTTGTTAATGTCGATTTTTTTCAGCCTGTGTTGTTAGTGGTGCTTTATAAAGAGCCACCAGAGAATTGGCTGAATGAATTTGTAGGTTTTATGCAAGACAAACTCTCAGAGCAATTGTCCTGCGTATTAGTTCAACGCCGCTATTTACCTAATGCACCTTCAGAAATAGTCTTGGGTGTTTTGCCGGAACAGATTTTTGCGCGGCGCGGCCAGTTACTATTCAACCTGCATTTAAATGCGCAGCAAAATTCTGGTTTTTTTTTGGATATGGAAGCAGGGCGGCAGTGGATAGAAAATAATACGGCGGGCAAGCGTGTGTTAAATTTATTTGCTTACACTTGTGCCTTTTCTGTGGTGGCGGTTGCGGCAGGCGCAGAAAAAGTGGTGAATGTGGATATGAGCAGCCCTGCGTTGAATCTTGGGCGAGCTAATCATCAGCTTAATAATATGCCTAAGGCTAAAGCTGAGTTTGTGGCAGAAAATATTTTAAAGTCGTGGAGCCGGGTTAAAAAACCAGGTCCTTATGATGTGGTTATTATTGACCCACCGTCTTATCAAAAAGGCAGTTTTATTGCTGAAAAAGATTACGCTAAGGTCATCCGTCGTTTGCCAGAACTAATGCCGCAAGGTGGTTTGGTGTTGGCGTGTTT
>CAUOQW010000368.1:0-3686 GCA_963506825.1 uncultured Cellvibrio sp. | reverse complement strand
GTAACGGGCATGGTTGCCGGCCTTGGTAACATCACGCCAGCTTCGGGCTAGGTTGGTCCAGGCGGCGCCATTGTGATTGGCCTGTCGGCATGTGTTATCTGTGTCTTGATGACGCAGCTGGTGAAGCGCGTATGGAAAATCGACGACTCGCTCGATGTTTTCCCTGTGCATGGTGTAGGTGGTATTTTGGGTACTTTTATGGCCGGTATTTTTGCCTCTACACAGCTGGGCGCATTTAGCGGCTTGGGTTTTGCGGCAGGCATCGAGACGATGGGGCAGCAGTTGCAGGTGCAGTTGATCGGTATTGTTGCTACTTTAGTGTTTACCGTAGCAGTTACTTACCTGTTGCTAAAGTTGACCGGCCTTTTAACGGGTGGTTTACGTGTTTCTAAAGATGAAGAGTCCTTAGGTTTGGATTTGAGTCTGCATGAAGAAGATGGCTATAAGTTGTAAAGCTGAGTCCTCTGTAAAAAAGTGCTCTTTAGTCTAAAAATGCCCCGATAACCTCGGGGCATTTTTTTTGCTGTTCAGAATTGAAAGGGTGCTGAGGCTTAATTTTCTGCGGCATTCTGGGCGCCGTGTTACCATGCGCGCACGCCAGTTAGGTTTGTTTTATTTTGCATATAGATGTGTTCTAAAAAGGTAACTCATGAAAAAGACGTTTAAGCTCCATATCGAAGGTAAAAACAGCGACCGCCTGTTGGATTCCATCAAACACGAAGTGCGTAAGTATGTTAAGCGCGAAAAGCGTAAAACCTTGCCTTATGGCGCCAATTACTGGGCGTTTGATTGCAAATTTGGTGTGACTGCAGAAGCTGCTGAAGCTTTGCATTTGGGTGAAATCACCAAGCAAATGGATGTCGTTGCGAAAGCCGGTGGCGATAGTTTTTATGTGGAGATTCTGGCGCGTGCCGCTGTGCGTACCCCGCGTGAGCAGGCTGAGTTAAGCGAAGAAGATGACGACAATATGTTTGACGAATAAGAACTTGGCGAGACAAATAAAAAGGCCGCAAATCGAAAGATTTGCGGCCTTTTTATTGTGCTAAAAATATTTATTTAGCGGGCTTGGTTTTTACTTTTTTGGATAGTCGCGCTTCACGCTACCGGTGTACAGCTGACGTGGACGACCGATTTTGTACGAAGTGCTAACCATTTCATCCCAGTGTGAGTACCAACCCACTGCACGGCCCAAGGCGAAAATCACGGTGAACATCTCGGTTGGGATTTCGATGGCTTTCAAAATGATGCCTGAGTAGAAATCCACGTTTGGATAAAGTTTTTTGCTAATGAAGTAAGGATCTTCCAATGCGATTTGCTCAAGACGTTTAGCAATCGCCAACAATGGAGAATTTTCCAAACCTAATTCGCCTAATACTTCGTCACAGGTTTGTTTCATTACTTTGGCGCGTGGGTCAAAGTTTTTGTAAACACGGTGACCGAAGCCCATCAAGCGGAAGCCTGATGTTTTGTCTTTAGCGCGTGCTACACAAGCTTCGATGTTTGCCACAGTGCCGATTTCTTCCAACATTTCCAGTACAGCTTCGTTGGCGCCGCCGTGAGAAGGGCCCCAGAGCGTTGAAATACCGGCAGCGATTGCTGCGAATGGGTTGGTGCCAGAAGAGCCAGACAAACGCACAGTAGAAGTAGAAGCGTTTTGTTCGTGGTCAGCATGGAGAACGAAAATACGGTCCATAGCTTTAGCGAGGGTTTGGCTCACATTGGGGGCTTCACCGGCTTTGCCGAAGGTCATGTGCAGATAGTTTTCGGCGTAACCCAAGCTTGCGTCTGGAGCGATAAATTCTTCGCCTTTGCGGTGTTTGTAAACCATGGCCGACAAGGTTGGCATTTGGCCAATCAAACGGTACGCCGTTAACTTGCGGCTTTCAGCGTTGGTGATGTCGATCTCGCTGTGATACACGCCGGCTAATGCGGCAACGGCGCTGCACAAAATGGCCATTGGGTGAGCGTCACGCTTAAAGCTTTTGATCACGTTGATGACAGATTCGTCAACGGCAGAGTTATCTTTGATCGCTTGGGTAAATTCGGCTTTTTGCGCTGGAGTTGGCAATTCGCCGTTGAGGAGGAGGTAACAAGTTTCGATGTAATCAGAGGAGACAGCAAGTTGTTCGATGGGGTATCCGCGGTGAAGGAGAACTCCTTCGTCGCCATCAATAAACGTAATCTTGGATTCGCATGAGGCGGTGGACATAAAGCCCGGATCAAACGTGAAAAAGCCATTCTTGGTAATACTGGTGACGTCAATAACGTCTGGTCCGACACTGCTGGCATAGATAGGTAAGTCAATCGTGCTATCAATACCATCAATCGTTAGGTGTGCTTTCTTGTCAGTCATTACTGACTCCTGTGCTTACTAATAGGACTAATGTGCTCGAGTTGTGTGAACTGCGTCGACTCTTACTTTTTATATAGAGTAAGGCTTCGATGCTAATCCCACTTGCAAGTTGCATACTCAAGTGATGTAAAACCTTGCGTAGCTTTTTTATGGCTACGTCATAGACTAGTCGAGTTTCGACCGTGCCGTTTGTTTGCGGACGGCATTATAGATGACTTAATTGCCGCAACGAAAGTTTTTGCCAATAAATAGGGCGCATTTGTTGAAACTTTTTTTAGCTAATTTTTGATGGCTGCATCGAGCCACTTGGTGTGCGAGAGTTTTTGCACCAAGGTGGTTCTGAAGGGTGGTTTTGTGCGCCTTTCTGGATCAAAAAAATCTGAGAAAAAGCAGGGAAGTCATTGATCTTGCAGAAAAATTGAGCGATTGGGTTAGACCTTAAAAACATCCCGTGGATTTGCCTTATGCGGCGGCATTTTGTTTGTATTTCTGAGTCTCCCTCTCTATAATGCTGCGCGACTTGCAGGATGCGTCAGCGATGCCCCAAAAACAATCATTTTTGTCGATGCTGGTGCTCATTCTTAATAACCTGCCCTCTGGGCTAAAAGGTGACTTAAACCGTGAACAAGAAAAGACCTGTCAACCTCGATCTTTCTACTATCAAACTCCCCATTACTGGCTTTGTATCCTTCTTTCATCGTGTAACTGGCATAGTTCTATTTGCTGGTGCGGCTGTTTTGTTGTGGGTTCTCGATTCCAGTTTGGATTCGCAAGAAAGTTTTGCTGCTGTGCGCGATGCTTCTACTAATCTCGTTTTTAAAGTCGTGCTCTGGTCAGTGTTATCAGCCTTGGCTTATCACACTGTTATGGGTTTGCGTCATTTATTGATGGATTGTGGTGTTGGCGAAAGCTTGGAAGGCGGTAAGCGCGGTGCAACCATCGCCCTCGTGTTGGCCATCATATTGATTGCACTGATAGGAGTTTGGGTATGGTAACTTCAGTAACAAATTTTGGCCGTAGTGGCCTCTACGACTGGTTGATCCAGCGTGTTGGTGGTGTTGTTATGGCCGCCTATCTTATTTTTATCGTTGCTTTTATAGCTCTTAATCCTGAATTGACTTACGAACAGTGGAGCGCCTTATTCGGCCAGCTGTGGGTGCGAGTCTTCAGTTTTGTCACTCTGCTTTCTTTTATTTCGCACGCCTGGATTGGTTTGTGGGCAGTGTTAACAGATTATCTTACCGAACGTTTGCTGGGCAGTAAGGCCACAGCCTTACGTATACTCGCGCAAGTAGCTTTAGGTGGTGTGTCTGTGACTTACCTGATCTGGGGC
>CAUOQW010000367.1:0-3688 GCA_963506825.1 uncultured Cellvibrio sp. | reverse complement strand
CTATGAATAAGCTCAACGCAAACATGACTACCGATAAAACCTGCTCCACCAGTGACAAGAATAGCGGGGCGGTGAGATGTGCTAGATGGGTTCATAAAGAAAAAATCCTTGAAATTCAGAATGGCCGTTAGGCAAGCCGGCAGTATACCTGTTAATACCTTTTCTGAGAATAAATCATATTATTCTTACTTACATGAAGGGTGATTTTGAGCTAAATAAAAAGAGCAAGCCGAAGCTTGCCCTTTAAGTGTTACAAACATTAGGTTTTGCTAACCTGATGCTACAAATCGACGAAAACTTACTCGATTGGCAAAGTCAAACCAACTACAAAGTTAACTTCGTCAGCTGCTCTACCATCGTTATCATCAACTACTTTACCTAGAGTAAAGCTCAATTTGCTGTTGTATTTGTAGGTTGCATCCAAGTGGGAGATACCATCAAAAAAGCTGCCAGCAACATCATCATGCATACCGTACTTCAAACTAAATTTCTCGAAGTTCAACTCGGCAGTAACATAGCTGTAATCTTCAGAGAAGTAATCGTGGTCTGCGTTGATTGCATCGTAGTAAGTCAATTTGAATGGGCCGTAGCCAATAAACGGAACAACTTCTACATAATCACCTGGATTTACTGGTGCCCATACATCGCCATTACCATCTTCACCTTTTGGATTGGCATAGTTGTAAGAGACCAAGCTGATACCGTAACTGAAGTCACCAGCAGCGCCTGAATAACCTGCGTAAATGTCATATTCAGTACCTAATACGCCATCGCCAGATGATGTCCACAAACCAGCAACAAAACCGCTACCGCTTACGTTAACATCGGCAACCAAAGCAGCACCGCCACCCAAGTCAAAACCACGCCAGTAGTACATGTTCGATGCGCTAACGGAAGCAGCAACATCAGCATGCGCAGCTGGTACGGCAAAGCCAGCCATTGCAGAAAGAGCGATTGCACTAGCAATTAATTTTTGTTTCATCTTCATGAGTAAATCCTCTAGGTACGTTTCTACATTTAGTTTTTTTGAGGCAGCCGAACCATTTAGAACGACATGACTAGAACTTTGCAGATAGCACGCCAACTTTATATTTCCCTTACTTTTCAAAATGTTAAAAATTAAATACCATCTTGCATACAAAATAATATACCCACCAAGGCACCAATAAAGAGCACAAATACGCACACAGCAAACCATGCTTGCACCAAATAGACTCATTTGTATTTATCGAAATCACTTTTAAGGGACTGCAAGTGGTCTTCCCGCCATAGATTTTTTCTCATGCTTACAAAGAAGGCACTTTCCAATAAAAGAGCTAGATATGCCGATAGATCTAAATATAAGAGCAAGGCCACTACCACCAAACCCGCCCCAAGCCAGAGCTGAATGCTCAGACTTTCATTAGCAACCCAAGCCCCCAGAATAAGTGCCAGTACGGGTGTCATAAAAGTAATTAGCGATACCGCCGTAGGCGACATTTTGGCCAACACATAAAAGAACAAACCGGCCCCGACCAAAGACCCGAATATCGACAAATAGCCAACAGCAACGAGTGATTTCATTGAGATGCTGGCTGGAATATGGCCATCCAAATACCACCACAACAACAGTAAGCCGGGCAGCGAAAACAGCAGGGTGCCAATTGCCTGATTAAATGCATCCACTTTTACATTCAGTTTTTTAACCAAAACGCTGCTAAAACCAAATAAAAAGCAAGACAACAAGATACCCGCAATGCCATAAGCAGATTTCAGGCTAAATTGAATTTGGTGATGGAAAATTACAACTAGCCCAAATAAGGCTAACAGCAAAGCAAGTACGCGCCGCAAGCTAAATGGGTTCTGTTTTAGCAATATTAATGTCATTAAACCAATCACAAAGGGCGACATAGCAAACACAACCGCAATTAATCCGGAAGGAATAAATTGTGCAGACCAATAGACCACGGGCATATTAGGGAAAATACCAATAGCACCCGCAGCATAGACCTGCCATACCCTAGCTTCAGCAAAAAGCTTACGGCGCAATACCAAATTGATCAGCAACCCAAGGGCAAGCGCAATTGACATACGCAACAGAACCGCAGCGATAAAACTTAAGCTATCGCTGCTCCACTGAATCGTAAGCGGTGTGGTAGCCCAAATAAGTACTACCGAAAAATAGGCGAGTAAAACTGCCATGCGCTTGCTCCTTTGCTAGGCAATAAAAACCTTGTAATAAAAAGTTACGCAATAAAATTTTATTGCGCACACAAGGGCTGCAAAAGAAAACACGCGGCAATTTTATGAAGAAAATAAAAAGGCCGCAGGTTTTATGCTGCGGCCTTTGATAAATCAGAGAATTTTTAAATCAATTTCATTCTCGCTCAAATTCCGCAAATAAAAATGCGCCGACGGCTGCCCAGAGAAGGGGTCGTAGTGCGCAAATTCGTTTGGCGGTATGACGAAGAGACATAAAATGTATTCTGCTTTAAAGATTAGTAATTTAAACGAAAGTATCTTGGCTAAATTAAAGTCAAACGACTGTAAATGATCTTTATAACTTTCTCAACCCCTCTTGGTTATAAAAAGTACAATATTTTTTTATAAGACTAAATCACCTATACTCCCCCGAAGATTCTCTTTCTCACCCTAGGGTCGGCTTATGAAAACCTATCTTGTTGGTGGCGCAGTGCGCGACAAATTACTCGGCTACCCTTTTCATGAAAAAGATTGGGTAGTGGTAGGCGCCACCCCCGAATTTATGGAACAGCAAGGCTTTACGCCTGTGGGTAAAGATTTCCCGGTTTTTTTGCACCCAAAAACCAAAGAAGAATATGCACTCGCTCGCACCGAACGCAAAACCGGACGCGGCTATGCAGGCTTTAGTTTTTATTGCGGTGAAGATGTCACACTCGAAGATGATTTAATTCGTCGCGATCTCACCATCAACGCTATGGCAGAAGATGAAAACGGACTGGTGGTAGATCCCTATGGTGGCCAGCAAGATATTGCCAATAAAAAACTGCGCCATGTATCAGATGCTTTTCTAGAAGATCCTGTGCGCATTTTGCGAATTGCGCGCTTTGCCGCGCGCTATCATCATTTAGGTTTTACCATTGCCGATGAAACCAATGCGGTGATGCGCGAAATGGTCAACAACGGCGAAGTAGATCATTTAGTTTCCGAGCGCGTTTGGAAAGAAATGGAACGCGCCCTTGGCGAAGCCGCACCCGATATTTTTATTCAAAGCTTACGTGAGTGCGGCGCACTTGCGCGTTTATTGCCTGAAATAGATGCGCTGTTCGGTGTGCCGCAAACGGCGATTCATCACCCCGAAATTGATACCGGTATTCATACCTTAATGAGTTTGCAACAAGCCGCAAAAATGACCGTTAATATTTGTGTTCGCTTTGCAACACTCTTACACGATTTAGGTAAAGGCACTACCCCTCAAGAAGAATGGCCGCGTCATATAGCTCACGAAGAGCGCAGCATCGCCTTGGTAAAAAATCTATGCGAGCGGATTGCAGCCCCAAAAGATTATAAAGAACTGGCATTAATTGTGGCGCAGTGGCACACCCACTGTCACCGCGCATTAGAACTTAAACCGACTACCCTATTAAAAACATTACAAATGACCGATGCCTTTCGTCGGCCAGAACGCTTTGACCAATTTTTAATGTGCTGCGAAGCGGATGCAAAAGGT
>CAUOQW010000366.1:0-3696 GCA_963506825.1 uncultured Cellvibrio sp. | reverse complement strand
AACTGTCAACATTCGCTGAATAAATAGAGGAGCTTGAAGAGCTTGCTGCCAAGCTACTTGAGCTGGCAATACTGGAGCTCATAGCAGCAGAACTGGAGCTTGAACTGATAACACTAGAGCTGGAGCTTGATGCGACGGAGCTTGCAATACTTGAACTTGTGGCGGCTGAGCTGGATATGCTTGTTGCAGTAGAGCTAGCGGCTGAGCTTGCTGGGGGAGGTGTATCAGACTTTGAGCTGCCTCCACCGCAAGCGGAAATTGCCAAGCTAAAGGCTACTAAAGATATGAGGTTGACGTTGCGCATAGTGACTCCACTTAATTATGTTAATGCTTAGTGTTGTAGTTAATTAGACCATAAGCTTATCGGTATTGTACACGCTTGCTCGCGGCAGAAGTGTAAGGATTTATCTATTCAGTTACTCAATGTGTAAAGTGAGTCTAGACGAAAAAGGCCGCATCGCTGCGGCCTTTTTTCGGAGAGGGGAGGCGTTTAGCCTTCCATATTTTCCAGTTCTACACCTTTGGTTTCTTTTACCCACCAGATCACAAAGAGTACAGAGAAGAGTGAGCAGAAGGCATAAATGCTGTAAGCGCCCGCCAAGCCAAGTGCTGAAGCCAACAGCATTGGGAAGGTCCACGTAATTAGGAAGTTTGCTGCCCATTGCGCCAAGCCTGCAATTGCCAGACCTGTACCGCGAATTTGGTTAGGGAACATTTCGCCCAGCATAATCCACACTACCGGGCCCCAAGACATATTGAAGAAAATTACATAAAGGTTGGCTGCAACCAATGCAGTTATACCCATGGTGCCGCTCAGTATCAAAGCGCCTTTATCATCTAAAGGTGCGCCCGCAAATGCGTAAGCAACCAAAGCAAGGGTAATAGTCATGCCAACGGAGCCAATCAATAACAAAGGTTTACGGCCGATTTTATCTACCAAGAAGAAGGTGATGAAGCATGCACCGATAGACACAGCGCCAGACACAACGCTAATGGCGAGCGAATCGCTTTCAGAGAAACCGGCGGCTTGCCAAAGAACTGCGCCGTAGTAAAACACCACGTTGATGCCAACGAACTGTTGCAGTACCGCCAAGCCAATACCTATCCAAACAATGGGGCGAACACGCTGTTTGGTTTTGTCGATTAAATCCGAAAAGGCTGGTGCATGGTCATGTGCAATAGAGGCGTAAATATCAGCAACAGTTTTAGTGGCGGCTTTTTCGCCATAGAGTTTGGTTAATACTTTGAGTGCTTTTTCTTTTTTACCGCTTGCTACCAGGAAGCGTGGGCTTTCTGGAATGGTAAGTAAGGTAAGGAGGAAGATAACACCGGGGATTGCGCCAACCCAGAACATCCAGCGCCAGGATTGATAACCTAACCAGAATTCGTTAACCGCTGATCCGGCTGCTGTGGCTAAAAAGTAGTTGCTTAGCGCGGCGGCGGTTAAGCCAGAAATAATGGCAATTTGTTGAATGGAGCTAAGCTTGCCGCGATATTCGGCAGGTACTAGTTCACTGATGTACGCAGGGCAAATAATGCTCGCAGCGCCAATCGCCAAGCCACCGATTAAGCGATAGATCACAAACTCGGTTGAAGATGAGGCAATACCCGCACCCCAAGAAGAAACGATAAACAGTACTGCTGCCAGAATTAAAATACCGCGACGGCCATAGGTGTCTGCCCAAGAGCCGGCAAAGAAAGCACCGACTGCACAACCTAATAGAATGGATGCTACGTTAAAGCCCGTGCCTGCTGACTCTGATTTAAAGGCGAGTTGAAGACCTTCCACTGTGCCGTTAATAACGCCACTATCAAAACCGAAAACAAAACCGCCGATGGTGGCGATAATACTGATGATAACGATAGAGGTCATATTTCTCTCGCTGGAGTCAACGGAGATGCTTACCTCGTTATCTGAAGATGGTGAATGCATGGTGATACCTATTTTTTAAATTATGGGTTGTTGGAGTTATTGTGAAGCCAGCTGCCGTTGGAGCATCCTTAAAGTCGGTTTCCCCGCTCTAGGGATGCGCGACCATAGCATAATGCTGTGTTTCTAGCATATGGGTTGGGTTGCAAACTAGTTTATTTTTAGGTGCTTTGCTGGCAGTGAAATTGAGCGGAGGCTCAAATGTTCAGTACGGTGAGTTTATGGTAAACCAATATGGTTTTGGTGACTATATGTCTTTGGGGGGGGTAATTGGGTGAGCACGAGGGATTTTGGGATCGCAACGTGTGTTGCGATCCAGTGTTAGATCTCAAACGAGAAACCGCTCTCGGTCAAATGTTCGTAAGCATCAGAATCAAAGCGGTAGAGATTGGCGGCGCGGTGTGGCACACCTTGCTGTTTTTCATTACAGGGCGTCAGCAAGTTCATTTTCATGATTTTGCGGCGGAAATTGGGCTTATCCAGTTTGGTGTCCAGAATAGCCTCATAGAGCGCCTGTAGCTGTAAAAGCGTGAATTTCTCGGGTAGTAAATTGAAGCCTATGGGCTGATGACATACTTGATGACGCAAAAACTTCATACCGTGAGCAATGATTTCGGCGTGATCGTAAATCAATTCGGGCAATGCATTAATGCTCTGCCAGCTTACGTCGGCAGCGCTTTGGCCGGCAACTAGCGAGTAGTGTTCTGCACTTACCAATGCATAGTAAGCAATAGTCACTACGCGCTCAGTAGGAAAGCGGTCAACGCGACCAAAGGTTTTGAGTTGTTCAAGGTAGAGCTGCTTAACGCCGGTTAATTCTTCCAATAAGCGGTAGGCCGCGTCACGCAAGTTTTCATCATAGCGAATCCAGCCACCCGGTAGTGCCCACTTGCCTTGATGCATTGGGTCGGTCTGTTTAACCAATAATATTTTCAGCTCATCGTTATCAAGCCCGAATACCAAGTTATCAATAGAGAGCGCCTTAATAACATCCTGTGGCAAGTTTAAGGGTTCTACATGGCTGTGGGTTGGCGTCGTAATATTTGACACGATGAGTTCCTGAACGAATTGGCGAGATGCGGCTATCCTAAAATGGCTGCGTAATGTTTTGTAAAAACTGGCGCGATATATACCATCACCTAGCCGCGAGGCCTCATTGTAGCGATCAGCAGCTAATTGTCCATAAGGAGTATAGGGGCAAAAGTCTTTATATTTGGCTTGTGGTCATTGAGACAATAAGATATGCTGTACACATCAGAAGAATAAATATCCATAAGTTCTGCAGTTGATTAGCGACGAATGGAGATAACGGTTACATTATTTTCACCTGAAGAGGGTATTTATGTTGTTTCTTGGTATTGACGTTGGAAGCTCCTCCACCAAATTATCTGTACTTGATGGCCAATCCGGTAAATGTCTGGGTGCCTTGTCTTACCCTGAAACCGAGCTTGCCATTGCCAGCCCAGAAGTTGGTTTTGCGGAGCAAGATCCCGAAGTCTGGTGGGATTGCATCCAGAAAGGCGCTGCTAAACTTTTTGCCAGCGGCAAGTTTGATAGCAAACAAATTCAAGCTATTGGCATCTCCTACCAAATGCACGGTTTGGTGGTGGTAGATGCAGAGCAACAGGTGCTGCGTCCATCCATTATTTTGTGCGATAGCCGCGATGGTCCACTCGGCAATGCGGCCGTGGCAGAAATGGGTACCGACTACTTCTTTGGCCACTTATTAAATTCACCCGGTAACTTTACTGCGGCGAAACTGATTT
>CAUOQW010000365.1:0-3705 GCA_963506825.1 uncultured Cellvibrio sp. | reverse complement strand
CTCCTTCGCCTTAGGCGCTTTTTTCGCGGGCATGATGTTGCGCGAATCCGAATTCAGCCACCGCGCTGCCGATGATTCCCTGCCCCTGCGCGATGCCTTCGCCGTATTATTTTTCGTCTCCGTCGGCATGTTGTTCGATCCTAAAATCCTGATCGACGAGCCCTTCAAGGTGTTCACCGTTATCGGCATTATCATGTTTGGTAAAACGATTGTGGCCGTCGCCTTGGTATTAGCCTTTCGCTACCCCTTAAATACGGCACTCGTCGTAGGTGCAAGCTTGGCGCAAATCGGCGAATTCTCGTTTATCTTGGCTGCACTCAGCATCGATTTAGGATTGATGGATCGCCAAACCCAAAACCTCATTGTGGCGGGCGCGTTGGTTTCTATTGCGCTCAATGCCGTCCTTTTTGCCGCGATTGACCCACTTCAAAGATGGATAGGCAAACATTCTGATCTTGCCCGCACACTCTCCATGCGCACAGATCCCTTAGCTACTCTACCCATGTCAGTGGATGAATCTTTCTTGTCTGGGCAAGTGGTGTTGGTGGGTTATGGCCGCGTAGGGCGACGTATTGCGCAAACACTGAGTGAACATAAAATTCCTTTTGTGGTTGCCGACACTAATCGCGAAATTATTGAACAATTACGTGCACAAAATATCCCTGCCGTATGTGGCGATGCCGCGGAAGCCGAGGTGTTAATTCAAGCGCATATCACCCACGCGAGCTTATTAATCGCCGCCACCTCCAACACCTTTCATGTGCGCAACATGATTGAAATTGCGCGCAAACTTAACCCCAAAATTGAAACACTGATTCGTACCCATAATGAAGAAGAGGCCAAGCTTTGGGAGAAAGAAAATATCGGCAAGATATTTTTAAGCGAACAACAATTAGCAGATGGCATGGCGGAACATGTGTTGGTGCGTATGGGTAAAAATGATGCTCAGAAACCAGCTGCCACCCATTAGGGTGACGGCTGGCTCCTTCATGCTACAAACTAACCTCCATGCAACTGCCTAAAAAAACTACCCACATCTAGGTGATGCGCCAAGACCGCAACAATCACCAGAACTACAGAAAGAACAATAATGACTTGTAAACTTTTTTTCATGATAACTCCTTAAAATGTTATTACCGATTTAACTCACTCAACCAAATTGATTCACGTATAGGCCAGCACTTCTCTAATACTAAAACGCGTAGCGTTTAATGCCGGTAGTAGCGCCGCTAGAACTGCACCTAGTACCGCGATGCACAACCAACTCAACAGCCCATTTACCGATATAGCAACACTCAACGGCTGCATGGTCATACCCGCTAGCATCTGCACCATTAACACTGAAAATAATCCTGCTATAGGCAGCGCTACCAAGAAACTACCCAAGGCGATCAAAACAGACTCATTAACAATTAATGAGGCAATGGTTGAGTTTTTAGCACCCAAGCTACGCATGACTGCAAACTCCCTTAAGCGCTCGCTGACATTAGTGCTCATCACAGTAGCTAAACTTAAAAAGCCGACCAGAAGCATGGTAATTGCAATCATCACCAAAATTAAAACCATAATCATTAAGTGACCATTGCCGCTTTTTTTGCGATGATTTTCTGTAGTAATCGAGCCAATCGAAATGCCTGCACTTTTAAATTCGTGATCAAGTTGAACTGCAAAGCTATCTATATTTGACGCGCTCATATCATCCAGACTTAAACGAAAACTATTAGGTGTTGAATTGGTTGAATTAATATATAAACCAGCGCCTGCAAGCGGTTCACTCATAATGCCCACTAAGCGAAACTGTTTAGATTTATCGTGTGTATACACATCAATCATATCGCCAATTTGTTTCTCGTGAAAAAACGAACTGTGCGCGGATTGGTTGAGCACAACCTCATCAGTTTTGTGTTCGCTCAACCAATGACCCTGAATTATATCCAGTGAAAACATCGTCGTTTGAACAGGTACCGCATACAATTTCAATGTGCCATGACCACCGTCGGGATAAACGCGCTCAATGGCCAAACCATTTTCTGCTACTGGAGATACCCCGTGTTTATTGAAAAACTCCACTTTATTAATTCCATTCATTTTCTGCAAAAAAGCACTTATATTGCCTTGCGAATTATTTCCAGAGAAGCTAGCTTCAATTTGATAATGCCGATGAGCTTGGGCTTTCAAGCCCAATGCATTCCAAGCTGCCAATAAATTTTGACTGGATAGAAAGGTAGCACCGGCAATTGCCAACAAGAGCACTGTAAAACTTAAGCGCCCACGGCGCCGAAAACTATTACGTAATGTCATTACCCACACAGGTGACAGAAAATTTAACCTTAAATAGGTTTTACCTGCACCAGAAAAAACTTCAGTTACACCGCAATCATCCAGCGCAGCGCGAACCGTTTTCGTTGCCGCTACACGAATAGGGTAAATCGCCATTAACACGGGCAATCCAACACAAAAGATCACACTGAACACCCACAAACCCATTGGTAAGGATGCATCTACAATATTCAAATTCAACAAATCTGCAGCCATAGTAATAAGACTATTACCGGCCCAAATACCCAACGGAAAACCTATCAACAGCGCAAGCACACCTATAGCCATTACCAGAATTAAATAAAGTAAAAAAATCTGTGTAGAGCTAGCGCCAATAGTTTTCATAATGCCAATTTGCCGTACTTGCTGCGCAAGTAACCCCCATATAGTGGTGGCAATTAATACCGCGCCCAATACGACAGCGAGCACACTGAACAACAGTAACATGCGCAAGCCGGAGGTCATTTGGGTTTGATGCGGATGTTGTGCTGGCGGTGGAACTCTAACCTCATGAACAACCATAAGCGGCTTAAGGTTTTTCACAATATCCGCAGCAACACTTTCAATGGCCGTAGTATTTAACTGTTCTGGAAAAACGGTAAATTTAATAAAGTTTTCACTGGGCGATTCACCGAGCTCTAAAAAAGTAGCCTGCGACATGTACACATAAACAATGTGCTCAGTGTCCGCAGGGCCTAGTGCGGGATCATGAACCGTACCGCTCACACCCAACGAATGCGTAACGCCATTTTTCCCCATTAATTTAAGTTGGTCCCCTAACGATATTTGCGCAACACCTAAGGCTTTACGCTCCAAGAAAATTTCACCACGCTTTGGCCACCCACCCGCTTCTAACCGTAATTTATTGATACGTACCTTTTTTAAGTCTGGCACTATAAAAATCAACGCAGTGACAAATTGATTGCTGGCAACTTCAACCTTCATATATGCGTTAGCACCAACCTCAACATCACTAATGGCCGGATTTTTTCGCACCAGTGAAAAAATATTTTCTTCATGACTCATCACATCTGCCTGCCCCACCATGATTTGTGCGGCGGCAGGATTAGTTGCCATATAGTTACTCTGAACCGCTCGCGTTAGTACAGAGTAAGCCAACAACATTGCAATAATCGCCGCAGAGCTAACAGCAATTGCAACAATCATCATGGCGTAGCGGCCCGGTGTTGCGTCTATGTCTCCCCATAGCTTGCGTAGCGCAGTTCTCATAAAGTTACCTGCGCTGAAGTATCAATTTCGCCATCTTTCAGGGTGATAATACGATCTACATAACGGCTAATATCGCGTTCATGGCTCACGGCAATAATCGTTTTTCCTTCGCGCGATAAATCCGTAAACAATTGCATAATATGATCAGCATTGGTG
>CAUOQW010000364.1:0-3706 GCA_963506825.1 uncultured Cellvibrio sp. | reverse complement strand
TTCCCTTTGCAACTATCTATGGTGCCGATGCTCCCCATGAGCGTCACTTCAATGTGGCGGGCGCGGGTGGTGCTCCTGCACCTATGAATTTTGCTACGCCCACAGCTAACGATGGGTCTGGTGCGCACTTTACCAATCTTGGTTATTTACTGAACACGCGCGATAACAATCGCCAAGCGGTAATGGATCTGCTGAATCTAAATGCGAGCTTAAGAGGTTTGAATATTGATTTTGTACAAGCTCAAGGCGCTAACCTGAATCTTGCCAACGTGAGTGTGGTTGGCCATTCTTTGGGCGGCATTCTGGGTACTGTATTTACTACCGTTAATCAGGCTGCTATCGCCAACGAGGCCAAAATTGGTTTGCAAGCTAACCTCAATCCTGTGCGTAGTTTGGTCATTTCGGTAGCAGGTACTCAGGTTGCACAAGTGCTGGTCAACTCAGCTACATTTGCACCCGTTATTAATGCGGGTTTAGGCAAGGCCGGAGTGAATGTGGGTACCAGTAGCTATGAGAAGTATATGTATGCCGCTCAAAGTGCTATGGATTCGGGCGACCCCGTGAACTTTGCACAATTGCTCCCCAGCTTGAAAATTCC
Source organism: uncultured Cellvibrio sp. (assembly GCA_963506825.1). Taxonomy (GTDB): domain Bacteria; phylum Pseudomonadota; class Gammaproteobacteria; order Pseudomonadales; family Cellvibrionaceae; genus Cellvibrio. Next base: position 3,108 of record CAUOQW010000364.1, on the reverse strand, counting down.
GGTGTTACTACAGCAAGTTAAGAACGATGCGGTAATCCCCAACAGTGCAGACAGTGCGCCTTTAACCGGCACCCAAGCATTTGCCAAATTGGTGGGCGCAACCCATTTGGGCTTGGGGCAAACGCAGCTAGGCTTTAACTCGACGACTGGTATAGTGACTTCCGGCATTGTAAAAATGAATGCGGGTGATCATGGATCGCTCTTGCGCCCCAGCACAGCAGCGCCGCAAGTTACGTCTGAAATGCAGACTCAGGTTGTCACCTTTTTACTGAATGCAGGTGGTGTTGCTGTTGGCGGTGCGGCACCGCAAAATATTGAAACACCTTAAATCTGGTTTCCAACTAATGAGCCCGCCACATTTTGTGGCGGGCTTTTTTTTGACCAACGTAAATTTAACCGACGAGTTTTTAAGGATTTATGCAGTCAGTGTAAACAGGCTTGTGTATTATGGCGGCAAGTATTTCTATTGTTGATAGACTGCACCAAATTTTGATGTGAGACTTTGCTATGACACCGCGCAATTATTTATACCTATTACGTAAATACGAAGATTACCAGCCGCAAATTGATCGCCTGTTAGATTCTATTGTTACCGCGTTAATGCCGCGCAAATTAGAGTCAGATGAAGGTCAATTACATAAAACCGTTGAACGCTTGCACAAATCTTATCCATTTGTAGAGTTACTTTATTGCCTTGATGAGCAGGGCATGCAAACCACAGTATCTGCCGCCGCGCCCGATATCGACGATTCCAAACGCAGCGAACCTGGCATGTGTTCAGATCGCAGTAACCGCGCTTATTACACCAAGGCGGTTAAAAACGAAAAAGTTTCTACGGTAACCTCTCCCTATCTTTCTAACGCAACGCATCAGCTTGCTATTTCAGCGGTACAGCGCTACACCACAGCAGAAGATAAAATTGGTTTTCTGGTTATTAATTTCAATTTGGAAAAGTTGATTACCTTTTTAAATGGCGATGAACTGCGCCGCCGCGTACATCCGTTCTTCCAAGCTGTTTATGCGGTGATTGGTCTTATGCTGGTGATAGTGGCTGGCTTATTGTTGTATCACGCTGGCAAAACCATGTTTAATGTTTTTGAAGAACATATCAGCGCTACCACCCAAATATTTGAAGTCGTCATCTTAGTTACTTTAGGCTTGGCTGTTTTTGATTTGGGTAAAACCATTATTGAAGAGGAAGTGTTGCTCCATAAAGATATTCATCATGAAGGCTCAATGCGCCGCACCATCAGCCGTTTTATGTCGGCGATTGTGATTGCGGTATCTATTGAATCGCTGTTGCTGATGTTCAAATCGCTGTTGGGCGATGCCAGCCATTTAAATTCAGCGGTGTTCATGTTGATTGCAGCCGTATCGCTTTTGGTCGGTTTGGGTGTTTACTTAAAACTCACCGATGAGAAATAATTGAATTTTTCATAACGTTCAAAAGGCTTGATGAATAATCAGGCCTTTTTAGTTTTAACCAATACATTTTTACTTCCCAATGAGAATCCTGTGAGCACAAAACAAAAAAGCGCATTTGTCTGTAACGATTGCGGTGCAGATTTTAAAAAATGGCAAGGCCAGTGCCCCGAATGCAATGCGTGGAATTCCATTGTGGAGGTTCGCCTTGGGCCTACGCCAACTAATCGCTCGGCAAAATTTGAAGGCTATGCGGGTGGAGCATCGGGTAATAAAGTACAAACTCTAGCCGAAATTTCGCTGGGTGACGTGCCGCGTTTTTCAAGCGGTACCAGCGAGTTTGATCGCGTACTTGGAGGTGGTTTTGTGCCGGGTTCGGTGGTGTTGATTGGTGGTAATCCCGGTGCGGGTAAAAGCACCTTGCTGTTGCAAACCCTGTGTTTTTTAGCGCGAACTATGAATGCACTTTATGTCACAGGTGAAGAATCTTTACAGCAAGTTGCTATGCGCGCCCAGCGTTTAGGTTTGCCGACCGATAAATTGCAAATGCTGAGCGAAACCAATGTAGAAACCATTTGTGCTACCGCACAACAAATTGCACCAAAAGTGATGGTGGTGGATTCTATTCAAGTGGTGCATATGGAAGATATTTCTTCAGCACCCGGTTCAGTTTCACAAGTACGTGAGAGTGCTGCGTATTTAACCCGCTTTGCAAAACAAACTGGCACCGTGGTTATTTTGGTTGGTCATGTCACTAAAGATGGTTCACTCGCGGGGCCTAAAGTCTTGGAGCATATGATTGATTGCTCAATTTTATTAGAGGGCGATAACGACTCACGTTTCCGCACTTTGCGCGGTAATAAAAATCGCTTTGGTGCGGTGAATGAGTTGGGTGTATTCGCTATGACCGAGCAGGGCATGCGCGAAGTAAATAATCCCTCTGCAATTTTTCTACAGCGCGCGGAAGACCCTGCACCTGGTTCGGTGGTGATGGTGATGTGGGAAGGTACGCGACCTTTGCTGATAGAAATTCAAGCGCTCGTGGATGACAGTCATCTCGGCAACCCGCGTCGCGTCGCAGTGGGTATGGATCAAAATCGTTTATCCATGTTGCTCGCGGTTTTACATCGCCACGGTGGCATTATGGTGGGTGACCAAGACGTTTTTGTAAACGTGGTTGGTGGTGTACGTGTGATGGAAACCAGTGCGGATCTCGCGGTGTTATTGGCGATAGTTTCCAGTTTCCGCGATAAAATTTTGCCGCAAGATTTAATGGTATTTGGCGAGGTAGGTTTGTCGGGTGAAATTCGCCCAGTGCCCAGCGGACAAGAGCGTTTGCGCGAAGCCGCAAAGCACGGTTTCAAAAAAGCCATTGTGCCCATTGGCAATGCGCCGCGTGAAAAGAATTTGGGGATAGAAGTTATTGCAGTAAAAAATTTGCAAGAAGCCTTAGATGCTTTGTAAAAAATAAAGACCAATGGCTATTCTTTGCTCTCCAATAATATAAGTTTTCGGTTTTTGTTGGTGACTTGATCGTAACCTTGTTTGAATGATTGGATACTGAAAAAAAGCGTGTTCAAAGAGCCATCTTTTTCCGCGAGTTCCAAACCGGTTTTAATACGTTCAGCCAGTTGTACATTTTTAGGGTTTACAAAAAAATAAACTGGCAATTTGTAATGGATGAGA
>CAUOQW010000363.1:0-3706 GCA_963506825.1 uncultured Cellvibrio sp. | reverse complement strand
CATCCAACACTGAACGCAGCACCCAAGGGTCGAGCGGTCGCGCGCTGTTGGTCGCTTTTGAAATAACTTGCGCGCCCGCACTGGCGGCGGGTGCTGTTGGGTTATTAACGGCTTGCGATGAAAGTGACAACGCACTTAAACCAACCGCCACACCGATGCTTAAACGAATCCTTGACCACAATTTCATAATTGCCTCACATTGTTATTGTTTATCGCTGAAGTTTCTAAAAGTTGGAGCAACCTAAACTTTGGAACCGCTAAGGAATTAACGCAGAACTGAAAATAAGTTTAGCGGCCTTAATTAACGCCCTTAGTTTTGTTTTTCATGTTGAGCATTGGATATTTTGTGTTTTTGTAATTGTTGATAGGGCTCAGTGAAAGCCGAATTACATACCTGATTTTTAGTGCGAGCCATAGTAGCTCGCCCGAGGGGTAAACCACATGGATGTGGTTTATGAATACGAATGCAGATAGCTCGCCAAGTAATCTGGGGACTTATACCAATAACGGCGATGCATGTCGATCAAATGAATTGTTGGATTTCAGTGGGAAATACGAAGATCAGAAAAGTATCCTTCTGTACCAATATCTACCCACAGACCAATCGCACCTTCGGTAGTCATTGATTGGTTTGGGCTATCGACGACCAATACAGGCTCACGTGAATTGTTAATAAATAATGTTGCTTGTTTATTCTTAACCTCGATTTTCAATTGAATCCATTCATTCAACCCGATGTTCGCCGGTGATTCATACTTACCAGGAAAATCTTTACGCAACCGGTCGAATTTGAAATTGGGATATGAAAAATATTGCGTTGCATTATTTCGTCTTTTGGTATCATCAATACGTCCATTGGTAGGGCGTATATAAATGCCTTCGAAGGCAGAATTATTTTCATTAATATGAAATGCAATGCCAATAAAGCCCCGCGCAAAATCAGGTGCATTCGGCAATAAGCGGCTTAACACTTTCACTTCAATTGTGCCCTCCTTGAAAGTTAAGTCTTGTAGGCGCACAAACGTTGGCTCATCTACGGTTTCGCTTACGCGATGGATATCAAATGGCAATGCAGTTAAATCCCGCTCAACTTTCAGCACCTTTTTGCCATTGAGCTTTTCAATAGATGTATGAACGTTCTTTATGGAGAACTCGCGCCCTTCCCATTTGAATACATCTGCCAGTGTAGGCAGAGCCATTAATAGTAGAGCGAAGGTTGCTACACATTTTTTCACAGTAAGTGCTCCCTCAAATATTAATCAGATAGTGGCTTAACAATATCTTAATTTGTTTTGAAGCACTAAATCGTGGTTGCAAAAATTAATCCACCCCAAACCACACTTCTATCGCCATCGCCGCGTTTTATTTCAGACGATTGCGCGCGTAAAACATAGCTCAGACGGTAACCCTGTTTAAAGGCGTAGGTATAGCCCGCCCAAGCTTCGGCGACTAATGGCCGCAGGCCGGAGTATGAATAGGAAAAATCGGAGTCACGGAATTGGCCCTGCAAAAAGGCATTGTAGAAACGCGCTTTTAAGGTAAAGCCCGACCAAAAATAGTGTTCATTGGCGGTGCCGGTATTATTGCTGTAAGTCGATTTTTCACCATAACTAGTCAAGTCAGGATTAAAGCTCGCCCAAGGGCTCAGAATCTTACCTGCGCGAAAACTTAGGCCCCAACTGGTTTCGGTTAAATACCCAACCGAAGCTTGAACGGTGCTTTTCACTTCCACTGAATCCGAAAAACTCTCAATATAATGCTGGCGTGCGAGTACATAGCGCCCGGTTAATTCACCGCCATCGCTGATCTGATGCTTCCAACCCCGCGCGGTTTTACCGGCAGTTTCACGGTGAGCTGCATTTTGCAAATTACCCACCCAACCCAGTCCAAGCGCGCCCACAGTCAGGGTTGAACTCCACGCGACATTGTTATCCAAATCTATCTGCTCATGGGAGCTGGATAGATACACCAAACTCGCATAGGGACGGTCGCTTTGGTTAATTGCCTCGCGTTCAATGCCGTCTGGAGTAAACCCGTATAAGCCGACCTCAACGCTATGGTTATCGCGCGAGTTTGTCGCTAATTGATCCACCCCAAGCAGTCTATCTATATGCGCCAAAGGTGTTTTTAACGAGACAGGTGCATCAGCTGCGCTCGCACCTGAGTAGGTGAGGTTCACGCCGTAGGTGTAATCGCGGTCGCGATTGCCTGGAACGAGCACATCATTATCGAAGGCAATCGCCCAACTGCTATTCACGCGTTTCAGTTGTGACGTAATAGCAGGGCGTTTCTCATCGTCGATCAAGGCGGCTAACTGTAACCACTCGGCTTTGGGCTTGTCGGCCAGATATGCAGTATTGGGAAGTGAATCAGCGGTATCCGCATGGGCAAAATAACTGACCGCCGCCAGAATGCTAATAGCAAACACTTGCAGGGAAACTACACGCAAATACTCCAACCAGGTTGCAAAAGTGGTTGCCGAGCCGCCAACATCCGCCGTGGTACGTGTATTAAATAGGTTGGTAACTGGGCTAAAAACCGCTTTTGGCTGGTTATCCGCTATCGCAAATTGGTTATTCACGATTAAATACTCTTGGGAATCTAAAACACTGTTCATAATAATCACCATTCTTTAAATGACCAGTCGTCTTCTTTTTGAGCCAAAAATATGACGGCTTTTGGCCGTCATTCTTGGAATGCAGAAAATGACTAAGGGGTATAGGTCGTGAAAAACACTTTAGAGGACTTATTCGTCCTCGGTACTTGTTAAAACCGCTAAGACCGTTAAAAACGCATCGAGAGGTTCGCGGCATTTGGTCGCTTTCATCCGCATAAGCGCGCCTTCCCAAGCATTGAACCAAAACTCCGCTAGCACTTTGGATGGGATGGGTTTCTTAAGGCTTCCATTTAATCTCGCCTCTTCAAACAAATCCTCTACCATTTGGGTCTTGTTACGCAGCATTTGCCGTACTTTGATACGAATGGCTTCGCTTGAATCCGACATTTCCTGGCACATATTACCGATAAAGCAGCCACCATTAAGATTGGAATCGCAGCCAGGCACACTACTTTCAAAAAAGATCTTTATTCTCGCCAATGGCGGAACAGTGCGATCACTCACCAAGCGCTTGCTGGCAAGCATGCGCTCCTCAGCCACCATTTCAATGGCCTCAATGGCAAAATCTTCCTTACTTTTGAAGTAGGTATAGAAAGAACCTTTGGGTACATTTGCAGCATCCACTATGTCTTGGATACTGGTGCCGTTGTATCCACGGGTAGCCATTACCTTCATGCCGGCTTCGAGTAGATAGTCTTTTTTAAGTTCGCGTTTGCTCATGGGGGAATAATATGACCAGTCGTCTGTGTTTTCAAGGGTTGGTTTAGATTCTTTTGTTATTGTCTCATGTTTCATAAGTATCAACCTCTGTTTTACCCACCCAGCCTTATCTCACCCACTTTGCGCTTTTGGCAAGTGGCACCTCCCACTTTGCCCAAGCCTTCTAAAGTAGGTGGTTTGCATTCACGCCGCTACGGATACTCAAACTCACTCGCCGCACACTCACAGGTCTTTAAGGATATTAGGAATGTGTTGAGCTACGACCAAGGGTGTTGGTGTGCGCGGGTACAATCGCAACAAGCACCAGCTTCAGGAGTTAGTTACTCCATCACAATAACGATATGGGTAACTAATAATGAATAAGATCCT
>CAUOQW010000362.1:0-3708 GCA_963506825.1 uncultured Cellvibrio sp. | reverse complement strand
ATAGTCAATTAAAAAGTCTCCACGTCAATCAATTGCTGAAGAAATTGCAGCCGCTTCTGCATGGTTGCCAGCAAAATCCCTCAAGCGCCAATAGTATTCTGCAAAGTCAGAGATAGGATGCATCTCTGACATGTAAGAGTAGGCAAATAAGCATACTGTTACGCCAAACGCATCGGCACTCATTTTGCCCTCATACCCATTGCCAAATGGAACTTCAACATCCAGCTTTGCGCTTAGCGCAGGAGTCATAAAAAATCCACCATTGGATATTTCATAAAACTCCCACCGTGCGCCCGAATAAGCACTGCATAGCTTTTTAGCAAAGCTATAAACCACATTCTCAACAACCAAAAATGATTGCGGAAAATGTTTGGGTAGCGCATTGATTCGGGCGTCACCTTCAATCTTTGTGGAAGCAAGTAACGTTTTTTCTGAAACAGGTAAAGCGTGTGATTTATTCATCATTTATCTCCAAGTAAAAAAGAAAAAGCCCATGGAGATAAATTTTTCCCGCTGGGAATATTTATCCCAACGGGCTATCTGAGTATGAAGTCTAAGCTTCAAGTTTGAGGGTAAACACCGCCTTACGACGCGATCCGATTTCAGTGCTTTCGCGGATCTTATTTAAAGGCTCAACATAAGTGTTGAGTGCCTACAATCGGAAATAATAGTAAAACGATAAGATCAGTTTATCAATTTTTTTTGAGAGAAAAATAACTTGTTCGCTAGCGGAATAAAAAAGTGCCAACTCCGAAAAAAGTGTTTATTTAACCCCCCATCTGTAACAGGAAGCAAATTAAAAGAATCCTGCAATAGCAGCAGCTGTTTTCTTGTAAATTGGGTCTTGAGCGTCCTCTAATTTTAGATTGGCTTTGTTCGCCGTTGTCACGATACGTGTGGCATATTCTTTTTGATTGGATTGCTCACTAGTTGATTGGTGAACACCACCATTATCTGACACCTTGGTATTAATGCTGGTATCGCGTGTAACCACCACACCACTTTTTGCACGCTCTTTAATTTGAATATCACAAACCAACATATAGGTAACATCTTTAACTAGCGCACCACTGATAAGATCGGTTGCACCACCAACTACCGCACCAGCCAATGCGCCTTTGTAGCCGTTATTGGTTTGTGCGCCCAGAGCCGCACCGGCAAGCACGCCAGTACCTTGATAGCCTTTGTTGAGCGCTTGCTGTGAGGCGGATGGAGAAGCTTTCTCAAGATTCAATACAAATGCAGACAATGTGTAATGAGCTTTTTCAGGATCGTCCACAATTCGGTAATTGTTACTATTGTTTGCAAATGAATCGAGTAAGAGACGTTTAAAGATGGCACGGTCAAACTCTTGCACGCCACTTTTAACCTCTACATAGACTGTCCGCTTCTCGGGGGAAACTGGATCAACAAAACTTGCAGTGGATGTTTTTGTCTGCACATCCAAATCTTTCTTGGTTAGAGCCACCTCTGTTGCCGCACAACCGGTTAAAAGTGCTGTCAGTGTGCCTATAGTCATTGATGATTTAAAAACTGAGAATAACTTCATACAAAACTCCTGTTTACGAAAAATAAATTTAATATTGATTTTAGGTGACTTTTTTTGTGGGCTCTGGTTTTCAATCAGCTCCCAAACCCCTAATCCTTACTACAGTTTCTGAGCTAAACTTAATCGATCTCCCTTTACACCAAAGGGAAGATTAAATCCGTCATTGTTATTTTCTTTTTTGCGCAGATAGATTTCTTCGCGATCTACAGGCATGTTTTTATCTGCTTTAATCCCAATGCGTACTTGATTGCCTTTAATCCCCAATACTGTAAATACAATTACTTGATCACCAACAACTAACGATTCGGAAATTCGGCGCGTTAAAACCAACATACATAACTCCTTTACTTAATATTTATTTAATGTGGATATGCTGTTTTTCCTTACTTCAAACCACACAATGCGATGTAGCTCATCCACCTGTAACAACCACGCTTGGCCTGCTACTGTGGTGAGCGCTTCATTTAACCGAATAGGGCCAAGGGAACGAATAACAGATGGCAATGGCATTGAATTGAGCGATGCGTCATCCTCATGCAACTGCCAGCGATAACCTGACCCATTTAATAATTCTGTGACTGCCTCGCCAACTGTACGAATATCAGCGCCAAACGACATAGATACAACGGTTGTTAAGGGCTCCTTTTGATCGCCTTTTGGTTCAATGCTAACCAATGTATATCGGTCTGTTTTTACACTTTCCTCAGCATGAGCAATGGTTGAAACCATTGATCCCGCGAGCAATGCTATTACGAGTATTTTTTTACGCATTTTTAAACCTCTTCCTGAATTCCAAATTATTATTTACATTTAAAAAAATATGCTGGTCTGTTTTTTTCAACATCAGATATTCCTTGCTACTGCATCCAAGCAAATTGTGTGCATGCAGGAAATTTACTGCAGCCCACAAATGCTCTGCCTGTGTTTGGGCCATTCTGTATTTTCTTTGCAGATAAAGTGCCTTCTTTACAACGAGGGCACTTGTCGCCTGGAGCGCACTTAATGGATGATGCAGTAGATTTTTTCGATTTTGCGTTTACAGATTTTGAATGTGCTGCTGACTTTGCGGGAAAAGTTTTACTGCTTGATGGAGCTTCAAAATTAACAACATTCGTTGGCAATGGCGCGCTCTTAAATGCTGTAATCTCTTGAGTAAGCGAAAGCCACGCCTCATGTACTACTGAAACAAACTCAGCTTGTCTCAGGGCAATTTTATCAAAGGCACTTTCTATCTCAGCCGTATAGCCGTAATTCATAAACGAGAATTGATTGTCTAGAGTTCGTGATACAGATACGCCTTTTGGTGTTGGATCAAGACGCAAATTTTTTGCGCGTGTTACATAGCTCAAAGAAACAATTCTTTCCATGGTCGCCGCATAGGTGCTAGGCCTACCTATTCCCAATTTATCTAACTTCTCAACCAAGGTTTTTTCCGTGTATGGTTCCGGTGGTTCCGTATTTTTGGCGACAACATCAAGCCTTACAGGTTTAAGAGTTTCATTGGTCGCAAGATCGGGAAGTTGCATTTGCTGGATTTCGTCTGTGTTATTTTCTTCATCCAAATTTAAACTCTCGGTCGCCGCCTTTGCGTCATCGGTAGCATTGAACTGAATTGATGCTTTTCGCCATCCTAATTCTTTCGGGGCTTTGGACCGACTCACAAAGCAATCGTTATGAGCATTCATAACGCTAACAATTGTTTCTTCTTCAACTGCATCTGCTAATTGCGATTCCAGTGTTATTTTCCACACCAATTGATAAACGGCCTGCAGCAACCTGTCATCAATACCAGCGGCACGAGCATTGGTTACGTTGATATCAGTCACCCGTAAACACTCATGGCCCTCTTGCGCATTGGCTTTCGCCTTAAACTCACGTGAAGTCTTGGGTAGCGGTAATTTATGCCGTACTGCGAAGTCTCGAAGTGTTGATGCAAATTCTTGAGACATAACAGGGCTGTCGGTACGGTGATATGTTATTAGTCCGCGCTCAAACAATGTTTGCGCGGCAGACATAGCATCCTTGGTGGTGAGCTTTAATGCGGCGGCCATCAGTCTCACAAATGAGCTTGTAATAAGGGGTTTTGGAGGTTTAATCAGTTTGGGTTGGGTTTTTACCTCCAACACTTTAAGTGCCTGAGTCCGGTTTTTTACATCGTT
>CAUOQW010000361.1:0-3708 GCA_963506825.1 uncultured Cellvibrio sp. | reverse complement strand
GGTAGACATAATATCGATCAAACGGTTGAAATTGGAGAGCGATTGAATATGAGCATAAATCAACTCTAAACCATCTTTCTTGAACAAATCCAAAGCATCCGCATCGCTAATTTCTTTTAGTTTTTCGCGCTTCACAACAAAGAAACCACCCAAATTAATAGTGGAATCCTCTTTATCTTTGAAAGAAATATTGGCCGACATAGGCTCCAACAAATTCAGATCGTGCAATTTTTTTGTAAAGGTGCGAGTCATTTCAGCTCGGAATTGGTAATCCTTCAAAAACTCGACTACGTCTTTCAAGAAATCTGAGTGAGAGCCATCATCCTGAAACAAGCGCGAACCTTTGCTACCATCTTGAAAGAAGCACTTGCTGTCCTCATCAATACACAAGGCCATCATCTCTGAATCCTTACTGCCACCCAATACAAAAGGATAGCGACGAACAAATGCAGGCACGTAACGTGTACTTAACACATTGTTTTCGTTCAACAACAGGTTCTGGCCGTCTTTTAAGCCCAAAACCGCTAGAGGAAGGTACTCGCCTTCGGTAGCAGTAGCAGAAAAAATCACCGGAAACTCAGAGGCTGCGAACGCAATTTCAGTGGCCAATAAAGGGGCTGCATTCAGATGGCTGATAAATTCGTGACTATCAACGCCCACCGACCATTTAGCGTGTTTTTCAGATAAAGGCTGAATATTATCGTAAATCATTAATTGCTTTGACACAGGAATACCTCTTTTTATTGTGATGCACTGGTGCGCTCAGGGAAATAACTAACGCTTTAAAAAATGAAGATGCATGTTAGCACTTTGATAGATGAGTGCCACTAGCTGCAAATTAAAATCATTAGAACAAATATTGCAAAAAAATCAGGCAATAAAAAAGGCGCTTATATAAGCGCCTGTTTTAAATAATATGGTCGGAACGGCGGGATTTGAACCCACGACCCCTACACCCCCAGTATAGTGCGCTACCTGGCTGCGCTACGCTCCGACAGTAAAACTTTTTCATGCTTATCACATGAGCGATACTGTTAATAAGCCAGCATCGCGAGGGACGGGCATAATACCTTAATTCATTGGGATTGCAACAAACTATTAGGATTAATATCGCAGCAAATTAGCGGGATTTTAAAACTTTTAATACTTGCTCTAACTCGCCAATCATCTGCGTAACTAATTGCGAAAATTGGTTGTTATCTGGCTGTGAATTCTCGTTTGTCATCTGCAAACGCGCACCACCAATGGTAAAACCTTGATCGTAAAGCAAGGAGCGAATCTGACGAATCGTCATTACATCCTGACGCTGATAATAGCGGCGATTACCACGGCGTTTAACAGGGCTTAATTGGGGGAATTCTTGCTCCCAATAGCGCAACACGTGCGGCTTTACCGCACAGAGTTCACTCACCTCACCAATAGTGAAGTAGCGCTTCCCGGGGATGACCGGGAGTTCATCGTTATGACTGGGTTCCAGCATAAGCTTCTACTCGAGCCTTAAGTTTTTGACCGGGGCGAAAGGTAACTACCCGACGCGCGCTAATAGGAATTTCTTCACCAGTTTTCGGGTTACGACCCGGACGCTGGCTTTTATCGCGCAGTTCGAAATTACCAAACCCGGACAACTTAACCTGTTCATTATTTTCAAGCGCGTGCCGAATCTCCTCAAAAAAGAGTTCGACCAGCTCCTTGGCTTCACGTTTGTTCAAACCTAAATCTTCATACAGCTTTTCAGCTAAATCAGCTTTGGTTAAAGCACCATCCGACATAGTTATTTTTCCTATTAAGAGCTGTCATAGGGCTATCTGAGGGTGGCTGCGAAATTGGCCTCCAAAGATTTAATAACTGCATCTATGGAAGCATTAACTTCATCCTCGTTAAGAGTGCGCGAAGGATGCTGAAAGGTCAACCCCAAAGCAACACTTTTTCTATGTGGATCAATACCTTTGCCCATATATACGTCAAACACCTTTAAGTCTGTCACATGCCCGCCAGCGGCCGCAGATACAGTGTCCATAAGGGTTTTAGCTGCCACTTGGCGATCAATCAGGATCGCCAAGTCACGACGCACCTCTGGGAAGCGCGACAGGCTTGAGAATGCCGGTACACGCGCCTGCGTAACTGCCGATAGCTTAAGCTCAAACATAAAGACATTCTTAGGGATATCCAGCTGTTGCTGCAGATTTGGATGCAGAGCACCTACATGCCCCTGCAACTCACCATTCAAGTAAATGGCAGCAGTTTGGCCAGGATGCAAAGCAGAATGCTCACCCACCTGGAAACTAAAATCTTTTGCATTGCCCGTAACAGCCAAAACTGATTCAAGGTCACCCTTAACATCAAAAAAATCCACCGCTTCGGCGACATTTGACCAAGCTTCTGGCAAGCGATTGCCATAGATCAAACCAGCTAACATAGCCTCTTGCTGCAAACCTGCAACACCGCCCGCCACACTCGGCACAAAACGTAGACCTGTTTCAAACAGGCGCACACGCTCTTGTTGGCGATTGAGGTTATTGCGAAGAACAGTGACCAACCCGGGCAACAAGCTGGTACGCATAGCTGCCAAGTCAGCGCTGATAGGGTTGCGAAGTACTACTGGCTCACGCGCAGGATCGAATAAAGCAGAAAGTTTGGGCTCGATAAAGCTGAAAGTAATCGCTTCTTGATAGCCACGTGCAACCAACTGACGACGCACAGCAGAGATACCAAGTACCGCTTCTGGGCGCTCATCAATCTGAATTGGAGTTGCTAAAGCGCGAGTTGGCAAACGGTTGTAGCCATAGACACGTGCCAACTCCTCTAACAAATCAGCTTCGATAGAAATATCGAAACGATAGCTGGGGACATTAAACGTCCAACCTTCAGCATTTTGCGAGACCAAGCCCAAACCGAGACGAGTGAGAATATCCACCACTTCATCATCTGCCATTTCCAAGCTTAAACCACTGATAATGCGCGCTTTGCGCAGAGTAACCTGACGCTCTTTCGGTAAGTGCTCATTAGTTACATGGATTAATGGACCTGCTTCACCGCCAACAATCTCAAGCAGAAGCGCAGTTGCGCGCTCGATAGCTTCAACTTGCAGGTTGTAATCCACACCGCGCTCAAAGCGATGCGATGAATCTGTGTGCAAACCATAAGAACGCGCACGACCAGCAACAGCCAGCGGATTGAAGAACGCACTTTCGAGGAATAGATCGCGAGTTTCAGTAGTCACTGAGCTTGGCTTGCCACCAAATACACCCGCAATTGCCAAAGCGCCTTGCTGATCAGCAATAACCATAGTGTTGGCATTCAGCTTCACTTCTTGGCCATCAAGAAGAACAATCTGCTCATCCTGTTTAGCAAGGCGAACATCAATACCGCCAGAGAGTTTTGCCAAATCGAAAGCATGCATTGGTTGACCTAACTCGACAAGCACGTAGTTAGTCACATCAACCACAGCATCAATGCTGCGGAGGCCAGCGCGAGCCAGCTTATCTTGCAGCCATGAAGGGCTTGGTTTGGTGACATCAATATTGCGGATTACACGGCCAACATAGCGGCTGCATGCCGCATCGGCAGAAAGCTTAACGGGAAATGTATCTGCAATAGTAGCGGCAACAGGGTTGATAGCTGGCGATTGAACTGGTGCGCGGAAGAGTACACCAACTTCGCGAGCAATACCTTTAACACTTAAGCAGTCACTGCGATTTGGGGTCAAAT
>CAUOQW010000360.1:0-3712 GCA_963506825.1 uncultured Cellvibrio sp. | reverse complement strand
TCCGCTTATTTCATCCCTCTATCGTCCACCCATTTCCTGCTAATACGGGATAGCTACGCCTAAAATTTGGCGAGCTATACAACGAAGCATTAAAAATTCTCGCTATTTATATTGAACATAGGCTGATGTAAGGAGCCGCTATGAAAACTATTAATTCACAACTGCTATCGCGCAGACATTTTGTGTTGGGTGCATCCTCCGCGCTCGCACTAACCACACTCCCTTTTTCACAAACGATTTTGGCAGATTCACTTACTCACATATCGACAGCAAACATTCTAAGTGGCAACCAGTTTGACTTACAGATTGGTTACCAAAAGGTGAATTACACAGGGAAAACGCGTGTGGCCACTACGGTAAACGGTAGCTTGCCCGCACCTATTTTGCGCTGGAAAGAAGGTGAGCGCGTTAAGTTGCGCGTTACCAATACTCTGCAAGAAGACAGCTCCATCCACTGGCATGGGATTATTTTGCCTTCAAATATGGATGGCTCACCCGGTTTTGATTTTGCGGGTATTAAACCTGGTGAAACCTATGAGTATGAATTCGATGTGAAACAAAATGGCACCTACTGGTATCACAGCCATTCTGGTTTTCAAGAACAAACCGGTTTGCTGGGTGCCATTATTATTGAGCCAAAAGAATCAGACCCAGTTGTTTATGACCGCGATATGGTGATATTGCTTTCGGATTGGACAGATACAGCACCCGATAAAATTTATACCACCCTCAAAAAAATGAGCCATTACTACAACTATCGTGAACGCACAGTAGGCGATTTTTGGCGCGAGGTGAAAGCCAAAGGCTTTGCAAAAACGTGGAATGAGCGTGCCATGTGGAATCAAATGCGCATGAGCGACACGGATATTGCCGATGTCACTAATTACACTTATTTAATAAATGGCGTTACGCCTGCACAAAACTGGTTAGGTTTATGCAAACCCAATGAAAAAATTCGTTTGCGCTTTATTAACGGCGCAGCAATGACAATTTTTGATGTGCGTATTCCCGGCTTAAAAATGACCGTAGTCGCCGCCGACGGTCAAAATATTCAACCTATTACAGTGGATGAGTTCCGAATAGGAGCTGCTGAAACTTACGATGTGATTGTCACACCACAAGCGGAAAATGCTTACACAATTTTTGCGCAAAATATTGATCGTACCGGTTTTGCACGCGGTACGCTTACGACCAATCTAAATATAAAAAGTGAAATTCCCGTCATGGATCCTGCGCCCATTTTAGGTCATAAAGATATGGGGATGGATATGAGCGGAATGGATCACAGCCAACATACTGCAACGCCGAGCAATACCCTTGATCACAGTGCTCATAGTGCTAGCACCAACACTACAACTGAAGATCACAGCGGTCACACTATAAGTTCGCCCACCGTAATGGATCACAGTGGTCACAATATGGACTCGATGGAGGCGATGGATCATAGCAACCACAATATGGCAGGCATGGATCATAGCGGCCACGATATGAGCACTATGAAATCTGAACCGCAAGTAACAAGTAATCTCGCCAAAGCGGGGTTCGGCATTAACTTTGACAGCAATGGAAAAGTCATTCACCCCAAAACCGAATTTGGCCCCCATGTTGATATGCACGCAGAATCACCCGCAAGCGGATTGGCAGACCCCGGTATTGGCCTGCGCCATAACGAGCATCTCTATGGCCGAAAAGTACTTACCTATGCTGACCTACGCGGCCTTGAACCGACGCGCGATAAACGCGAACCGACACGCGAAATTGAATTGCATTTAACCGGCAATATGCATCGCTATATGTGGTCCATGAATGGCCAAAGTTTTATGGAGGCAGCGCCCTTGGAATTTAAATACGGCGAGCGCGTGCGCATTATTCTCGTCAACGATACCATGATGACTCACCCAATTCATTTGCACGGCATGTGGAGCGAAATAGAAACCGGCGACCCGGATTTTATTCCGCGCAAACACACCGTACTGGTGCAACCCGGTTCCAAAATTAGTTATTTAGTGACTGCCGATGCGAAAGGCCGATGGGCATATCATTGCCATTTGCTGTACCACATGTTGGGTATGATGCGCATGGTTAAGGTGGTATAGGAAATAAAAAATGAAATTACACACAAGCAAATTATTCATTAAAAAAAATTACGCAAAGAAAATTATTGTGCCCATTATCGCCACTAATCTTTGCATCGCAGCCAATTTTTTATTTTCAGCCACAAATGCCGCTGCGAAGGAGCACGCGCATGATCACGGTAATGATCCAGTCGTAACCAAAATCATGTTTGATCAACTTGAATTGCGCAACAACGATGGCGCTAATCCATTGATTCTTGAAGCTCAAGCATGGATTGGAAAAGACTTGAACAAATTTTGGTTGAAAACCGATTTTGAACAACATGATGGGAAAATTGAAGAAGCAGAAGTACAAGCACTTTATAGCCGCGCTATTGCACCCTATTGGGATTTGCAAATGGGGATTCGCAAAGATCTAAAACCTTCACCCACTCACACCTGGGGCGTATTAGGTGTGCAAGGTCTTGCCCCCTATTTCTTTGAGGTGGATGCAGCTTTATTTGTAGGCGAATCAGGTAAAACCGCCTTGCGTGTTGCAGCTGAATACGAAGTATTGTTTACCCAAAAATTAATTCTTTCGCCCGAAGTAGAACTCAACCTCCACGGGCAAAATGATTGGGAAACTGGCGCAGGCTCGGGGTTATCGGATGTAACTGCCAGCTTGCGTTTGCGCTATGAAATTAAACGTGAGTTTGCACCCTATATCGGGGTGAATTGGAGCAAACAGTTTGGTAGCACTGCAGATATGACTAAGCACAAAGGAGAAGCCGTTAACGATACCAGCCTTGTGGCAGGTGTGCGTATGTGGTTTTAAGGCATGCCAGTACGTGTACCACGAAGACAAAAGGTTTGCCTTCGTGGTGTTTTTCACAGACTATAATCTCTAATAATGTTAACTTTACCCTATTGTGTTTATAACTGAATTACCGCTATGACTGACCCCATCACAGCTATGCACAACCAAAATCCCGATACAGACAGTGAATCGGGCATTCGCGTTTTAGCAAATTCTATTCCCCTAATTGTGTGGACGGCTCAGGTAAACGGTGACATAGACTATTACAACAGCCACTGGGAAAGTTATACCGGATTTACCGCAGAACAAACCAAAGGTTGGGGCTGGGCACCGGTCTTACACCCGGACGACTTGCAGCCCTGTATCGACAAATGGACTCACGCGGTTAAAACCGGCGAGCCCTATGAAATTGAGTACAGGTTCAAACGTGCATCCGATGGCACTTATCGCTGGCATCTGGGGCGTGCAATTCCTTTTAAAAATACAGCTGGCAATATCATTAAATGGTTTGGTATTAGCACTGATATTGACGATCAAATAAATTCAAAAAACTCGCTTAACCAAGCCTTTCTCGAAGTTGAAAAAATTGTTGCAGAGCGAACTGCTGAACTCGCGTCTGTCAATCAACAACTTGCACGTCACAATGAAATTCGCAAAGCCGCCGTAGAAGCCTTGCAGCGCGATTCGGCACGGCTAAATGAAATTATTACTACCCAAACTCTACTCGCCAAAGCCAATCTGGATTTGGATGCGTTTATTAAGTTAGTGGTTGAACGCATGGCCATTTTGACACTCGCAACCGGTGCAGTAGTAGAAATGGTAGAAGGCGATGAAATGGTTT
>CAUOQW010000359.1:0-3716 GCA_963506825.1 uncultured Cellvibrio sp. | reverse complement strand
TGAGCAAATTAAAGCCATTCAAAAAGAGCTGGGCGAAATGGGGGAAGACGTTAGTGAAGCAGATGAGATTGATAAAAAAATCGCTGCTGCTGGTATGCCTAAGGATGCGGAAGACAAAGCCCGTGCTGAAGCGAATAAATTGAAAATGATGTCGCCCATGTCGGCGGAAGCATCAGTGTTGCGCGCTTATATCGACTGGATGGTTAAAGTGCCTTGGTCCAAGCGCAGCAAAGTACGCCACGATTTAGTTCGCGCCGAAGAGGTCTTAAATAAAGATCATTATGGTTTGGATGAAGTGAAAGAACGCATCCTCGAATATCTCGCGGTTCAACAACGCGTTAAAAAAATTAAAGGCCCAATATTGTGTTTGGTTGGGCCTCCAGGTGTTGGTAAAACGTCACTTGGCGAATCTATCGCTCGCGCAACCAATCGCGAGTTTGTGCGCATGGCCTTGGGCGGTGTGCGCGATGAAGCGGAAATTCGCGGCCATAGAAGAACTTACATTGGTTCTTTGCCCGGTAAACTTATTCAAAAGATGGCGAAAGTTGGCGTTAAGAATCCATTATTTTTGCTCGATGAAATCGACAAAATGGGTATGGATAATCGCGGCGATCCAGCTTCCGCTTTACTCGAAGTTTTAGACCCTGAACAAAATAATCACTTCAACGATCATTATCTTGAAGTGGATTACGATTTGTCAGATGTGATGTTTGTGTGTACCTCCAACTCCATGAATATTCCAGGGCCATTGCTGGATCGTTTGGAAGTTATTCGTATTCCTGGTTACACCGAAGCTGAGAAGCTAAGTATTGCCACTCGCTACTTAATTCCCAAGCAAATGAAAGCCAATGGTTTGAAAGAAAACGAAGTGGATATCAAGCAAGAGGCGATTCGCGACATAGTGCGTTACTACACCCGTGAAGCGGGTGTGCGTGGCTTGGAGCGCGAAATTGCCAAGCTTTGCCGTAAGGTGGTTACGCGCCATGTGAAGTCTAAAAATTTGACGGCAGACGTGATTGATTCAGCGGAGCTAGAGGAATTGCTAGGCGTCCATAAATTTGATTTCGGCAAAGCTGAAGTAAATGATCAGGTTGGGCAGGTGACTGGTTTGGCGTGGACTCAAGTTGGCGGAGAGTTGCTGACGATTGAATCCTCTGCTGTGACGGGCAAAGGCCGCATCATTAAAACCGGTTCGCTGGGCGATGTCATGCAAGAATCGATTCAAGCGGCATTAACTGTCGTGAGATCTCGTGCACAGGTTTTAGGTATCGCGCCCGATTATCATGAGAAGGTGGATATTCATATTCACGTCCCAGAAGGTGCTACACCCAAAGATGGCCCGAGTGCAGGTATTGCTATGTGTACTGCCTTGGTGTCAGTGCAGACCGGAATTCCAGTGCGTGCCGATGTAGCTATGACGGGAGAAATTACTCTGCGTGGTGAGGTCTTGCGTATTGGTGGACTGAAAGAGAAATTGTTGGCCGCGCATCGCGGTGGTATTAAAACTGTGATCATTCCCGCTGGCAACGAGCGTGATCTGAAGGAAATCCCCGCTAATATTAAAGCCGATTTGTTGATAAAACCCGTGCAATGGATTGATGAAGTGCTTGAGTTGGCATTGCAACATATGCCCAAACCGCTCTCCGATGAGGAATACCGCGCACTTGAGCAAGCTGCGCAAAAATCGGAATCCGCGCGTATCAGTACTCACTAACCTTCAAATCGTGGCGAAATGACACAGTGTTGCCAAGGATGGCGATTATAAAATGTACAAAATTCAAAATGCCGAACAGAAAGTTTGATGTTTCCTTGACCCTCATCTTCTCAGTTGGTATAAATCGCAGTTCATTTATTGTATGGGTAGCGCTTGGCTTGTTTCTTCGGGGATAAGGGCGCCAATTAGTTAGTTGAACAAATAATCAGAAAGGGGTCACGTGTGAACAAAACTGAACTTATCGAAGCGATTGCCGCCTCAGCAGACATTCCAAAAGCAGCCGCAGGCCGTGCGCTAGATGCAGTTGTAGAAAATATCACTAGTGCCCTGAAAAGTGGTGATTCAGTTGTATTGGTTGGCTTTGGTACCTTTGCAGTGAAAGATCGTGCTGCACGTACTGGCCGCAACCCACAAACAGGTAAAGAAATTCAAATTGCTGCGTCTAAAGTTCCTGGCTTTAAAGCGGGCAAAGCGTTGAAAGATGCGGTAAATTAATTTTTATTGTGCTGCCGACACTTCTGTTCATCACGTTGGTGGTAGGCTAGAAAAAGGCGCATTTTTTAAGTGCGCCTTTTTTATTAACTCAAATTTTGGTTTATTAAATTGGTTTTAGTTTGCTAAGCCGATTATAGAAATGCAAGTAATCATGGTTAAGCCGCATAGTGTTCAATGCTTTGCACTTATACCTTAGAGAGTCTGTTGGGAGTTTAAAATGCTACAAGAATTGCGTGACAAGTCTACGGGCATGATTGCAAAAATAATCATTGGCTTCATTATTATTATTTTCGCATTGTTTGGTACTGAGGCTCTTTTTCAGAGCAATGCAGAGGCGAGCAGGGCGATATCTGTTAATGGTGAAAAGATTACCGAGGAAGATATTCTTCGTGGTATTCAAAACCGTAAGCAGCAAATTATTAGCCGTTATGGTGAATCTGTTCCGGCAGAATATTTAACGGATGAAAAACTGCGTCAGCCTGTTGTGGATAGCTTGATTCAGCGTTCACTCTTAGCACAGGTTGCTAAGGAAGGTGGTCTTGCAGCAAATACGGCGGTGATCAATAAAGAGCTCGTGGAGTCTCCAGCGTTTCAAGAAAATGGTGTGTTTAATCAGGAGCGATTTGTACAGCTGCTTCGCTACCAGGGCTTTACGCCTATGTCGTACCAAAAAGCCGTTGCTGAAGATACAGTTATCAATCAACTGCAATTTGCAATTGCCAATTCTTCATTTGTGACGCCTACCGAGTTAAAAAATATTATTGGGTTGAGCTTTCAATCGCGGGATTTTAACTATCTTGTTATTCCGGTAGAAACTGCGGAAAAATCTGTAGTCGTTGAAGATAAAGATATAAAAGCGCATTACGATGCAAATCCACAAACCTATACCACACCTGAGCAAGTTGCCGTTGATTATATTGAGCTAAGCACTGCAGAGCTGGCAAAAAATATTGCTGTTACAGATGAGCAGGTACAAAAGCAATTTGAACAAAATACTAAGGCTTTTGTAGCAAAAACTGAGCGTCAAGCAGCTCATATTTTGTTGGAAGGTGCTGACGCACAGAAGCGTGCTGAAGAAATAAAAGCCAAGCTTGTTGCGGGTGAAGATTTTGCCAAGTTGGCGACGGAATTTTCAACCGACGCTGGTTCAAAAGCTCAGGGTGGCGATTTGGGTTTCTCATCAGGCGATGCGTTCCCAGCCGAGTTTGAAGCTGCTTTGGCAAAACTGAAAGTGAATGAAATTTCCGCACCAGTAAAAACGGAAGCGGGCGTTCATATTATTAAATTGCTCGCTGAGCGCGGTTCTAATGCGCCGAGCTTTGAAGAATCAAAATCCACAATTATCGACCAATTAAAACGCAGCGAAGCGGAAAGTCAATTTGGTACTAAATTGGAGAAGCTAAAAGATTTGGCATATAACGCCGACAGTTTGGTTGATGTTGCCAAAGAGTTAGGCCTTAGTGCCCAGAATACGGGCTTGTTTGCTAGAACTGGCGGTAAAGATTTA
>CAUOQW010000358.1:0-3722 GCA_963506825.1 uncultured Cellvibrio sp. | reverse complement strand
ATGATATTCCCGGAGCCATGCAAAAATATGTTGCAGATGTAAAGACGGGAATTTTTCCTGGCGAAGAAAACAGTTTTAACTAACATACAAAAAATACTATCGGCAATAAAAGTAATCCAATAAATATTTGAAAGGATTTATCACTCGGTCATTACCAAAAAACTGCGCTAGCCAAATTTGAATATACAAAGGCTTAGCAGCAGAAGGCACATTAAAAACTACAACGGGTGATTGTTATGAGTATCAACTTGCATTTTTTACCACTCGCCAAGCTGAAGCTTATGCTTAGCGGGTTAATTTTTTTGAGCACAGCTGCACTCGCAGCTACGGGAGAAGAACTTTCCAAAAACTCTATGCCAGACGGCCCCGAGTGGCGCGCCTACAGCGCTAAATCTGAACAGTGGCGAGCCTTAGATAAAGCCGCACTTGCCGCCGAAATTAAAGCGCTGGGTTTAAGCGAAGCCAAATTACCCGAGCACACCAAAGAGTTTGGCTTTGAGCCCAAGCAGGCAGATGAGTGGTTCAAAAGCGCCGAGGGCGAGCGCATTATGAACATTATTCTCTCCTTCCAAACTCCTTCTGGCGGCTGGTCTAAACGCACTGATATGAGCAAAAATGTTCGTCAAAAAGGCGAAGCCTTTGGCGTGGAAGAAAACTACATTCCCACCTTCGATAACAACGCCACCAGCACCCAATTACAACTTTTAGCGCAGGCTTACACCGTCACCAAGAAAAAAGTTTATCTGGATGCCTTTGAGCGCGGTGTGCAAATAATTGTAGATGCGCAATACCCTAACGGCGGTTGGCCACAAAATTATCCTGTCGTAGGCGGCTATCACGATCACATCACCTATAACGATAATTTGATCAAACAACTCATGGAATTGCTCTACAACATCAGCACGGGCAAAAACGAGTTTACATTTACCTCCAAAAAAATTCGTAAGCAAGCACAAGCCACTTATGAAAAAGGTTTAGAGTGTATTAAGAAAACCCAAGTGGTTACCAATGGTCAACTGACCATCTGGGGGGCGCAGCATGACCGGATCACACTCGCACCTGCAAAGGCACTCAACCTTGAAATGTTCTCGCTATCCAGCACAGAAAGTTCGCATCTCATGAGTTTTTTAATGGATATTGATAAACCTGATGCGGATACAATTAAATCCGTACACACTGCTGCCAAATGGTTCAAAGAAAATAAAATTTTGGGCCAGCGCTGGTCGCGCACAGATTTGGCTTTGCAAGCAGACGCTGAAGCACCGCCTATGTGGTCGCGCTTTTATGAGATAGGAACTAATAAGCCAATTTTTGGTGATCGCGACAATTCTATTTACTACTCCGTTGCACAAGTTTCAGAGGAGCGTCGCAAAGGCTATGCCTGGTTCTCCACTGCCCCCAATAAAATCCTTGAGAAATACCAAACTTGGGCCGAGAAATATCCCGCCAAACTCTAAGCCTTAACGCATAAAAAATGCCCGCAATTAAAGCGGGCATTTTTATAGGTGTTATTGCTCTATTTGCCGATTCAATTGCACTCAGAGCTTCATTGTCTGAACCGATAATAATTTGCAGCCTTTAGCCGTGCTCACATAGGTACGCATAAACTGGTAACGCAAACTGCGCACCGTTTTACCATCAGGATTCCATTTTTCCACATGACTTAAACCATGTAACACCACCGTATTCTCCAAAACTCGAGCACGCACCTCACTCGTTGTTCTTGCTTTGGGTATTTCCGTAGGAGTTTTAGAGCGTGCAAGAACAGTTGCTTTATCCTCAACCGCTGATGCAAGGTTATGCACCCATACAAACTCATCGGCTAATAAGTTATCCAGAAACGCCACATCGCCAACACGCAAAGCTTCTTCATATTTGTTATCGCGAGCGATTAAATCCGCAACTGGTAAACATGTTTGCGCATAGCTCGCAGCCGTACACAGGCTCATTAAAAAGAAAAAGCCAACTTTCATAAAACCACCACTCAAATTTCACATATAAAAAAGCCGGTGTTCATAAGAGCACCGGCCAAGACCATACTAGAGTACAAAATAAAGGGGAGTTCCAACTGGGCAACAAGTAAACCCACCTGATACTACGAGCAATTCAATGCATTCATCAGTAACTTAAGTATTAGCGTGAATCATGAAATTGCCAGCATTCAAAATAACTTTTTTACATTAATTTGAGATAAACCTCACAAACTCATTTAAAAAAGCTATAAAAGTGGCGATTTGAGGCATTTTTAACGTGCGGGGAGCGAAACAGCCTCATTAATTAGGGTTTCTAACCTTGCTGCCGTACCGGATCGCAGCACAAATTCATCTAACATTTTGCGCAATTTACTGAGTTTGGTACGGGCTGCGCGGAATTCTGCAGTTATGGGTTCGTATATCAAATCGTGATCTTGCACACTTAACTTACCGATTTCAGAGAGCTCTGAATGAATTGCACAAATAAGATCATAGAAAAAATCTTTACGATCTATGGTGCTGGCCTCCCAATAGGCCACGTCGAGCCCCACCAGTAACTCTTCTAAAATTTTAACAGCCCGCGCGATGCTATCGTTTTTCATATGCCACCTTATTTATTAAGAGTGTATTGAGTATAGAAGAGAATCCCAAGCCCAGGTGCCAATTACCCAAAGTTATACTGGCTCGCGACAGGTGGCTCGACTAAGATAGCCGCCTTGGTTGAGAGCACCCGGATGCCGATTACAAACTTCAGCTTGTTTCTATCAATAACCTTTATTGTGTCTGCCAGCCCCGGCCCAGTCATGCTTTCTTGTATGACAAACGGTGGGCGTTTGGGCTTGCGCAAAGCATTTGTGGGTATGTTAGGCGCAAGTGCAGGCAACCTGTGTTTAGTTGTGTTGTCTGCCTTGGGATTGGGGCTGATCATTAGTCAAAATGATATTTTATTTAATGCCATTAAATGGGGTGGCGCGGCTTATTTGGTATTTTTAGGTGTGCAGATAATGCGTACGCCTATTGTTCTTGCGCAAAAGCCCTCAACTGCTAGTTTGGATACAACTAAATCGCTGTGGTGGAGCTCATTCTTTATCTCCGTCAGTAACCCCAAAGGCTTAATTTATTTTGGTGCGCTTTTTCCACAATTTATTGCATACCATCAACCGCTGGCTGCACAATTTTTAATTTTAACCCTGACGTTTTTAGTCACAGATTTAATTTGGATGTTTATTTATGCTCTGGCGGGTAATAGCATTATGCGCTGGCTAAAAACACCTAAACATCAAATAGGGTTTAACGCCCTTTCAGGCCTTGTATTAATTGCCGCCGGAATTTTTATGGCGCTTTCAGGAAAAGTGTAATGAAACAAAAGATTATTTTAATAGGCGGAACTTCCGTAATCTCTATCTCTATCGACCAGTGGACAAAAGTACTCGCCACAAAACATTTGCTAGGGAATGAACAGCATAGTTGGTGGAATGATTTTTTTGTGCTGACCTACTCCATTAACCACGGCGCCTTTTTAGGCTTGGGCAATAACTTGCCAGAAGATATCCGCAATTTTATTTTCAGCGGATTAGTTAGCCTATTTTTAATTGGCTTTGCGATTTATGCATTCCGCGACAAAACCATGAATAAACTGCAAAGCCTTGCCTGCGGATTAGTCTTAAGCGGCGGCCTTAGCAATCTTTATGACCGTATTACCAATAATGGCGGTGTAGTAGATTTTATGAATATGGGCATTGGTAGCTT
>CAUOQW010000357.1:0-3722 GCA_963506825.1 uncultured Cellvibrio sp. | reverse complement strand
CACAACAAGGCCCAATAGGCGGCCTTGTGCTCGGTCATCCAAGGGTCATCGCTGCTGGCAATCATGGTTGCTGGCACCGGCAAAAAGTCTTGCGGCAGTTGTTGTGCAATCCCAAATTTATCGGGGTCAGCGGGTGCTACCAAGAACACAGCGGCCACCTTATCGGGAAATTCTGCTGCTATTGCAGCACTTGCAAGCGCCCCAAAGCTGTGTGCAATCAGTACTGCGGGTTGATCTAGCTGAGCGAGTGCAGCGCGAATACCGGCCTGCCACACGGCAAGGTTGGGCGTACTCCAATCCTCTACTTGAATGCGTTTGCTCTGCGGCAAGCGCGCCTGCCACAGGCTTTGCCAGTGGCGATCATCGCTATTGCGCAAGCCTGGAACTATCAATATCGGGAAATTCTCCACCGCTCTTGGCAGGTAAAAATCTTGAGTGAATGACATGGTGTGCGCCTCTAAAAGTCTTAATGGAGCGCAGCTTAGAGACTTTATACACGGCTGAAAAATAATCGTTTTTTATGAGCTTATTCCAAAAGAGAGAAGCTCTTTTCAAAACAAGGAAAGTTATAAGCTAATGAATAAACGGTATTTTTAGTTTTAAAAGTGCATGTTTACTATGGCGCCGCTGCTGTGCAATTTGGTACAGCAAAAAATTATGAGGAGGATTCTATGGCACAAGAACGCAATCAGCACGTCTTCCTCGATGAAGACGTTCTCGCCGAAATTAAACATCAGCTAGCACATATTCAGTACGGTTCTTTAGAGATTCAAATCCACAATGGCCAAGTGGTTCAACTAGAGCGCCGCGAAAAAAAGCGCTGGGGTAAAAGCGAAAACGCTAAATAACCAGCTGTTAAAAGTAATCCACTACTCAATGCAACACACACATTAAAAATTAAAGCACTGACCGGACCGCCGGAAGTGATATGACGACTTTGGAGATTAGCATGTCATTTCAAAACGATTTAGTTACAACCAACGGCTCGGTTAACCGTTCAGTAAAATTTGCATTAAAACTTTTACCGGTTGCTTTAACTGCCGCATTAATTTCTGCACCTGCATCAGCCGGTTTTCCAACGTTGTACGGCAAGGTTTACCTGACTGCGAGTCAGTATGATTTGGAAAAAAATAACTTTGCCTTAACTGCACCTGGTGCAGCAACTTATAAACACATTGGCGCTACTGGCACTACTAGCGAGCTCGATACCAGCGCTGTTGAAAGCACCGGTTCGCGTTTAGGTATTCAAGGCGACTTTGGCGCATCGCATGATCTCACCGTGTTCTATCGCATTGAATACGGTATTGATGTGGACAACGGCACCAATTCAAACGGTCGTGAATTAACACAGCGTAATATTTTTGGTGGTGTGCGTGGCGCTTGGGGTCAAGTATTGGTAGGGAAAAACGATACACCACTTAAAACCCTGCAAACCAACACTGTATTGCGTACCGATGTCGATCAATTTAACGATGCACCCTTAGCGGATATTGGCACTTACTTGGTTGGCGAAAACCGCCCCGATAACGTTATCCAATATACCTCGCCGATTTTGTTGGGCGGTTTGGAAATTAACTTTGCGGCCATTCAATCTGAAGAAACCGGTGTGGATGCAACGCCCGCAGCTACCACTGCAAACCCTACACCAACACCTAATCGTCAAGATGACAATGGTTTTGCAGCGGGTAAATCACTCTCTGTTGTTTACGGTAAAGCCAAATGGTTTGTGGGTGCTGCCTATGAAACCAATGTATTAACGACCGATGCATTCCGCGCTGTGGGTGAAGTGACTTTAGGCCCAGTCAAATTGGGTGCGATTTATCAAAAGGCAGAGCGTCATAAAGACTTCGATAGCTTGCAAGCTTTCTCAACTTTTGTTGGCACCAATGGTACGCCGCTCGGCGCACAAAATGGTTTGACGCTCTTGTCTGAATGGGATGGTGCTTCGGGTAATGCATTTAAAGAACAAGATGGTTTTGTAGTAAATGCTAACTGGAAAATTGCTGGTCCATGGACCGCAAAACTTCAGGTGGGTAGTTCAACAACTACACCTACCAGCGCTGCTTACACAGATGTTGAAGCCGATGCAGTTGCATTGGGTCTTGATTACAAACTTAGCGATGCTGCACGTTTGTTCACCTACTACGCAACTGTAGAAGCGAAAGGCGATGCAAAAATCAGTACGGAAGCCACTACGGATAAAACCTTTGCGGTTGGTTTAGATTTTAGATTTTAAGTGAGCTTGCGCCGTGACGTGTTTATCGCCACGGCCGTTTTTTTACACCAAAAGTATTCATCATTCTTTAGGAAAACAAACCATGAATGTGATTAAGAAAATCGCGGTTGCAGTAGGCGTCTTGTTAGTCTCGTCTGCCGCTATCGCAAAAGACGTTACCTTGCTCAATGTGTCTTATGACCCTACGCGCGAGCTTTACAAAGAATATAACGCTGCCTTTGCAAAATATTGGTTGGCAAAAACCGGCGATAAAGTAAAGGTTGAGCAATCACACGGCGGTTCAGGTGCGCAGTCACGCTCGGTAATTGACGGTTTACAAGCGGACGTGGTGACCTTCGCCTTGGCGGGCGATATTGATCCGCTCCACAAGTTTGGTAATTTGATTCCTGAAAATTGGCAGAGCCGTTTACCGGATAGCAGTGCGCCTTATACCTCCACCATCGTATTTTTGGTGCGCAAAGGCAACCCGAAAAAAATCAAAGACTGGGACGATTTGATTAAGAAAAATGTGGAAGTGATTACCCCTAACCCAAAAACCTCTGGCGGTGCACGTTGGAACTATTTGGCCGCGTGGGGTTTTGCGAAAAAGAAATTAGGTTCAGATCAAGCTGCGCAGGAATTCGTTAAACAATTGTTTAAAAATGTTCCGGTACTCGACTCTGGCGCGCGTGGTTCAACTACAACTTTCGTACAGCGCGGTATTGGTGATGTATTGTTGACGTGGGAAAACGAAGCTTTCTTGGCAGTGAATGAGTTGGGCGCAGATAAAGTTGAAATCGTAGTACCTTCTTTATCAATTTTGGCCGAAGCCTCAATTACGGTAGTGGATAAATATGCGGATGCACACGGAACTCGCGCAGTTGCCGAGGAGTATTTGAAATATCTCTACACCAAAGAAGGTCAAAACATTGTAGCGAAACATTTCTACCGCCCACGCGATAAAGAAGTAGCTGCAGCTTACGCTAGCAAATTTCCTAAGATCGAGTTGATTACCATTGAAAGTTTTGGTGGTTGGAAAAAAGCTCAGCCAGAACATTTTGGCGACGGCGGAATTTTTGACAAGATTTATCAATAAACATCGCTGAGTTTTATAAAACCTTGTGAGTAAGTGGCTGCATTTACGAGCAAGGTTTTATTAACTTGTGTGATCAAAAAGATATCTGTAACAAGTTACCTGACAACAGGTACTGACGAGAGTGTTTCGATGAGTGTTACTACTGCTAAACCCGCCCTAAAAGAATCGCCCGCTGAAGCGATTGATGAAAAGCCGATCCGTAAAAAAGAACCTTGGGTTCAAAAATCTGTATTGCCGGGTTTTGGTTTGTCTTTTGGTTTCGCCACTTTATATGCAAGCTTGTTGGTATTTATACCTCTGGCCATGTTAGTGGTAAAAAGTTTTGAATTACCGCTGGATGAATTGTGGAATGTAGTCACTAACCGCCGCGCTTTGGCGAGTTATCGTTTAACCTTTGGTACATCGCTTATT
>CAUOQW010000356.1:0-3724 GCA_963506825.1 uncultured Cellvibrio sp. | reverse complement strand
TAGCCTTCACCGTGTGCAACGGCGACTGGCATATGTGAGCCGCCCATACCTTTAAACAATACTGATGACGATTCTTGCACTTGCACCAAGCTGAAACGCGCTTCAAATTGTTCAGACAGATTGCGTACAAAGCGCGGCCAGTGATCTGCACCTGGAATTAAATTTTTCAGGTTAGACATCATCTGGCAACCGTTACACACGCCTAAACTGAAGGTGTCGTTGCGGTGGAAGAATTGTTCGAATTCATCGCGCACTTTGTTGTTGAACAAAATGGTTTTTGACCAGCCTTCACCGGCGCCAAGCACGTCACCGTAAGAGAAACCGCCGCAAGCCACCAAGCCTTTGAACGTTTCCAAAGAGACGCGACCAGAAAGTAAATCGCTCATATGAACGTCTACAGCTTTGAAACCAGCTCGATCAAATGCCGCTGCCATTTCTACATGACCATTTACACCTTGCTCACGCAATACAGCAATAGAGGGACGAACACCTGTGTTAATAAATGGCGCTGCAACATCTTCATTTTGATCGTAAGAAAGTTTTACGCTCAAACCTGGATCTGCTTTTAGGATACCTTCAAATTCAGATTTTGCGCACGCGGGGTTATCGCGCATGGCTTGAATGCGATAGCTGGTTTCTGACCATAAGCTTTGCAATACAGCCCGCGATTGATCGAACAAAGTATTGCCGTTTTGTGCGATGCGAACTGTGTCTTCATCATTCAAACTACCGATAACTTTTGCGTGAGTTACACCTGCGGCAAAGAAGCGATCTAACACTGCATCAGTTTTATCTTTCGCAACTTGTAAGACGGCACCGGCTTCTTCTGCAAACAGAACTGCTAGAACATCATCGCCCAAACAATCCAAATTAACATCTACACCAACGTGACCAGCAAAAGCCATTTCGGTAATAGTTGCGAACAAGCCACCGTCGCTGCGATCGTGATACGCGAGAATTTCATCGTGCTTGATGCAAGCTTGCACTGCATTAAAGAAACCTTTGAGCTGCGCACCGGAATCCAAATCTGCAGGTACATCGCCCATTTGGTTGTAAACCTGAGCGAGGATCGAACCACCTAAACGATTTTTACCGTTGCCGAGGTCTACCAAAATTAAATCAGTTGCGCCTTTGTCGGTGCGCAACTGTGGCGTCAGAGTTTGACGAACATCAACTACTGGCGCGAACGCAGAAATCACCAAAGATAAAGGCGCTGTGACCGCTTTAGGTTTGCCATTTTCTTGCCACGCCGTGCGCATAGACATGGAGTCTTTGCCTACTGGGATGGTGATGCCCAACTCAGGGCACAATTCCATACCGACCGCTTGCACGGTGCGATACATTTTCTCGTCTTCGCCTTTATGACCTGCAGCGCACATCCAGTTGGCGGAGAGTTTTACATCGGATAATTTTTCAATACGAGTCGCCGCGATATTGGTAATCGCCTCCGCAATTGCCATACGACCAGACGCAGGGCCATCCAAAAGCGCAAGCGGTGTACGCTCGCCCATACTCATGGCTTCGCCTTTAATGCTGTCGTAGCTCACGGTGGTAACCGCAACGTCTGCAACAGGTACTTGCCATGGGCCAACCATTTGATCGCGCACTACCATGCCAGTAACCGAGCGGTCGCCGATGGTGATAAGGAAGTTTTTGCTCGCTACCGCCGGGTGTTTAAGCACACGCTCAGCAGCATCGTTGATATTGATATCTTCAGTAGAAAACGCGCTTACAGCCGCTTTGTGCTTTTCAGCTACGCGATGCATTTTTGGCGGTTTGCCAAAAAGAACAGACATGGGCAGATCGACAGGTTTAGCGTCGAAGTGCTTATCGTTGAGAGTCAGATGTTTCTCATCAGTCGCCTCGCCTACTACGGCAAAAGGTGCGCGCTCGCGCTTACAAATTGCTTCGAAGCGCGCTAAATCTTCAGGATTAATTGCCAATACATAACGCTCTTGCGATTCGTTACACCAAATCGCCAGCGGGCTCATGCTCGCTTCATCGTTAGGGACATTGCGTAATTCAAACTTACCGCCAGTGCCGCCGTCTTTTACTAATTCAGGGAAAGCGTTGGACAAACCGCCCGCGCCTACGTCATGAATAAAGGCGATAGGATTTTTTGCTCCCTGCTGCCAGCAGCTATCAATAACTTCCTGACAACGGCGCTCCATTTCAGGGTTTTGACGTTGCACTGACGCGAAATCCAAATCCTCTGATGAAGAACCAGAAGCCATAGATGAAGCCGCACCACCGCCCAAACCAATCAACATGGCGGGGCCGCCAAGCACAACTAATTTAGCGCCTGCGGTAAAGGGAGTTTTAATCACATGTTCGGCTTTGATATTGCCGTAACCGCCCGCCAACATAATCGGCTTGTGGTAGCCGCGACGCTCGCCGTCGAAGTCTTCTTCAAAGGTGCGGAAGTAACCGCAAATATTAGGGCGACCGAATTCATTGTTAAACGCAGCGCCGCCGAGTGGGCCGTCGATCATGATGTCGAGCGCAGTCACAATGCGGCCTGGCTTGCCGTAATTTTGTTCCCATGGCTGGATAAAATCCGGGATTTGCAAGTTGGAAACCGTAAAACCGTTCAAGCCAACTTTTGGCTTGGAGCCACGACCTACAGCGCCTTCATCGCGAATCTCGCCACCAGAACCTGTACCGGCACCAGAGAATGGTGAAATGGCGGTTGGGTGGTTGTGAGTCTCAACCTTCATTAATAAGTGAATTGGTTCTTGGTTGTATTCATAAGCCTTGGTTTCAGCATTCGGGTAGAAGCGCCCTGCCTCGTGGCCAACTACAACAGCGGCGTTATCCGAATAGGCAGAAAGAACATCTTCGCCACCAACTTCGTTGGTGTTGCGGATCATCTTAAACAGACTGCGCTCTTGCTCAACGCCGTCGATAGTCCAGGATGCGTTGAAGATTTTATGGCGGCAGTGTTCAGAGTTGGCCTGTGCAAACATCATCAACTCCACATCGACCGGGTTGCGGCCGAGGGTTTTGAATGCATCTACTAGATAATCGATTTCGTCATCGGCTAGCGCCAAGCCCAAAGATTTGTTCGCAGCAACCAGTGCATCGCGGCCACCGCCAAGGATATCCACACTGGTTTGCGGTGCAGGATCTTGCGAGGTGAAAATTTGCTCTGCCTGTTCAAGGCTATCAAAAACCACCTCAACCATGCGGTCATGCAGAACTGCTGTAATTGACGCGCGAGCTTCTGGCGATAACTGACCAGTTACATAATAAGCAACGCCGCGCTCAACACGCTTAACGCTTTCAAGACCTGTATTTCTAGCGATATCTGTCGCTTTGGATGCCCAAGGAGAAATAGTCCCCAAGCGAGGCACTACAAGGAAAAGCTCACCGTCGTGGCTCACTTCGCCATCTACTTTCGGCCCGTAGGTTAAGAGTTGTTGCAACACATGGGTTTGCGCATCGTTCAAAGGCGCAGACACATTGGCAAAATGCACGAACTCAGAGGAAATCCCGGTAGCGGCTGGAACCAGTTGTTGCACGGTGTTCAGCAGTTTTTGGGTACGGAAACTAGAAAGAGCGGGGGCGCCACGCAGAATCAGCATAGTGATTTGAGCCTCAAGCGTCGGGATGTGAATATAAGGAGCGAATTAACGAGGCGCGCATTGTACTGGATTTATCCGCTGGCAGGAATTCATATCCTGCGAGAAGCTTTAAAGGACTACAAGAAAACGTCATCGAGGCC
>CAUOQW010000355.1:0-3733 GCA_963506825.1 uncultured Cellvibrio sp. | reverse complement strand
GCTTATGCAAGGCAAAAATGACCGAGAAAGCGGAGTGTATTGAAATAAACGAGCATTTCGAGGTCATTTTTAACACCGCAGAAGCAACGCAGATAGTTTTAAACCAACCCCAATTCCATGGCCTTTAATACGGCTTGCGTACGATCCCGACACTCCAGCTTCGCCAATATATTAGAGACATGGTTGCGCACCGTGCCCTCCGCCAAAAACACCGCCCGCACTATCTCTTTATTTGACATACCTCCAACCAACAAGCGAAGAATTTGCAGTTCCCTATCAGTGAGCTGAACAGTCACTGGCGCACGCGACTTCTCCTGCTGCCATTTTTTTAGCATGGCGTTATCGGTGATAAAACCACCAGCCACCAAAGACTCAATACTGTGGACAAGCTTTTCCAGCGAAACATCTTTTAATAAGAAACCATTAGCTCCCGCCGCCAAGCTGCGAGTAAAGAGGTCACTGTCATCGAAGGTAGTGAGCATCATGACAGGTGTAGTAATACCCAGCTCACGCAACTTTTGCACGAGCGTAATACCATCCATAACGGGCATACGAATATCCGCCAGAAGAATATCTACTTGTGTGCTTTGCATTTTGTCGAGCGCCTCAACACCATTGGCGGCCTGCCAGAGAATTTCCGTTTTGCCCGATAGAGACAACAAACCTGCAATACCTTCGCGCACTAATTGTTGATCGTCAACCAAGCCAACCTTAATCATCTGCAACCTCTTTATTACTCATGTTTATTATTCGTGCTTAATGAAATAGCCAAGCGACAACCTTGCGTGAGTGCCGATAATGCAACCTGACCACCATAGGGAACAAGGCGCTCACGCATTCCCTGTAAGCCAGTGCCATTATTTGCCCCAGCGATTAAGCCACGACCATTATCATCTAGAAAAATCTTAATGGAATTCGATTGTTGTTCCAGCATCAAGTTTATGCGAATCGCTTGCCCGTGCCGCACGGCATTGCTAATTCCCTCTTGGATACACAGGACTATTTGCTCCGCAAGCTGTACCGAATCCAACTGCAATTCACCCTCAATCTGCATTTCCATCTGCGGGATATGTGCTACCAAAGCTTGCACCGCCTGACGAATATCCAGGGACAATAAATTGCGTTGATCGCGCACCACTTGGCGAATATTTTCCAGCAGCTCTTTGGCAAGGCCTTTGGATTGCTGCGCAGTTTCACGCAACGCCTCCGGCACTTTGTGCTGCAAAATTTCCAGCTGCAAATTTAAGGCTGTGAGTTGATGACCTAAAATATCGTGCAAATCTCTCGCGATACGCACACGCTCCTCTTGCCGGCTAGATTGCGCCAACAAAATTCGCGTGGCCTGCAATTGCTGATTGAGTTGTTCAACATGTTCACGCGCAGTGCGTTCATTCACGCGAGCAAAGGAGGAGGACAAGGAAAATAATTGAAACCCAAAATAAATCAGACCAGTAATAATGGGATAGGATTCATCCCATAGAGAAATCATAATGCAGTAAAACAAAAACACGCTGACAACAATCATCAAAATTGCAATTCGCTGCGCAAAAAAATAGGGTAGCTGCGCCGCCCACAGCACCAACAACACGGGCGCCACCGGCCCCTGACAGAACAGCAAGAGTGCCATAGCAAGAAACACTTGCAAAAATAATAAAGCCTGCGAGAACCGCAAGGAGAGATTTTTGGGATAAGAGCAACTAATCGATAAAAAGGATGCCAGAAAAACTACGAACCCGATAATGACCCACCATACATTAGGCGAGCCTACTAAGCCCCGCACCTCAATATAAGCCACGACCGCCCACGTAAAAAAGCCTGCCAAGGTCAATAGTAGGTTTTCACTTTTCATGAATGATCATAGCGCTCATAGGGGTAGATGTTGCAATCAATAAATAACTGACTTAAAAAACAGATCACTAAAAAGCTCAACAGCTTAAACATTGCTTAAGCATAGTGCTATAGGTCATTTGTCACACACAAACAATGACAGCCTGCACGCGCGCCATCAAGATTAAAATCCTAATCTAAGCACTGTTAAAACAGCATCACTTAATAAGCACCATCAAACAACTCTGGAGTTCACTATGAAGTTTACCTACACACACAAAATTCTCAGCACACTTTTGTTCAGCAGCCTAGTTTCATTAAATACTTATGCTCATGAATTGGTACTTAACGTTGATAAGATAACAAACCCTAAAGGCGTGATGATGATTGCGCTCTATAACTCAGCAGCCGGTTATAACAGCGACACTAACATTTTTTCTGGAAAACAAATTGCGGTGAGCGAAAATATGCTGACGGTCAATTTTGGCGATATCCCAGCAGGCGATTACGCAATAAAACTTTATCAAGACGAAAACCAAAACGGTACAATCGACAAAAATGTTATTGGCATTCCCACCGAAGGTTATGGATTTTCCAATAACGGCGGCGCTATGGGCCAACCGAGCTTTGAAGATGCCAAATTTACCGTAAAGAGCAATACAAGAATCAGTATTCATTTACACTAGGCCGACACAACCAAGGATAGAACATGTTATTACAAACGCTACAACACACACCAATCTGGGTGTTTGGTTTATTTTTCGGTTTAATTTTTTTAGGTTACAGCCAAACTAAAACGCGAAAAGTTTCTGCAAGACGCTTAACGATACTACCTATAGGTATGCTGTGTTTATCGGCATCAGGCGTTTGGTCAACGTTTGGCACAAACCCATTAGGTTTTATAGCTTGGTTGAGTGGTATAAGTATCATGCTGGCAATTTTTGCTTGGTTAGAATATCCAAAAAATATTGTTTACTCTTCCAACGAACAGCTTTATACAATTCCCGGTAGTTGGGTCGCATTTACTTTAATCATGTTGATATTTTTTACTAAATATACCGTCGCGGTTTTATTAATACGAAATTCCACACTGTATCAATCAATATTTTTTATCATTGGAGTTTGCACGCTTTATAGTTTGAGCAGTGGCTGGTTTTTCGCACGCGCTTTTTTTACGTACTATTTTTCAAAAAAAGAAACCATAACAATTCAACTACACATCTAAAACCACTCTGAAAAATTGCACAGAACGCTTATTTTTTACCGTGGGATGCATCATGTTTACCCATAGTTTCCGATGAGTGGCGAGTTTTTGTGCAGTTTTTTCACGATTTTTTACAAAAAAATCTAAGAAAAAGCCTTATTTACAGGCTTTTATCCACCTGAAACGGCACCTGAAACAGCAAAAAAACACCTTTTTTTCACCTTTTCTCTGCTGACAAGTCAGGCGAATAGCGTTTTATAAGTTACTGTTTATGCATAAGTTTTCATTTTTTAGATCATTTTATACCCAAGCGTCTACCCCAGTTCTGCTCATAAAACAAGCTATGCAGGGGGGCTGCTTGGCTTTACCATGGTATCCATGTTGCGCGGGTCAGTAATGGATTAGATTCGGCATGAGTGCATATACGAAGTTATTTCCCAATTCGGGCGATGCAATTGAAATACCGGAGATACACCTATGGCCTATAGATACCTTATGGATGGCCGAAAGCGTACCGCAGTAAAACGTTTTTCCATTTCCAATCTGTTGATTGCCATGCTGTTGATTTGTTGTGCCGCCCTTCTTGTGCGCAGCGCACCAGCCAGCAAACTTGACCACGTGCGAACCGCAGGTGAACTGCGAGTTTGGTCGCGTAGCGGCCCCGTCAGCCATTATCACAGTGCTGACGGCCTTACCGGCTTC
>CAUOQW010000354.1:0-3754 GCA_963506825.1 uncultured Cellvibrio sp. | reverse complement strand
GGTGTACGACATGGTTAGTGTATTGATATGTTTCGGCAGCGCTGGGTCTATATAAAATTGCAATCGCATCAACTTAGTTTCCCGCGCCGATAAAGGCTGCCGCATAAAACAAAAACACTCCAACTTTTTAACATGCTTCGCTGCTTCGCCCGGCGATACTGAAGGTATTGCCGTCCCAACCGAAGCTTCGTTGGTTAAGTTTTCCACCCGAAAATTCACCACTTTAGTTTCACCGGGACGAATATTGATACGCGCAACTTCAGGTGCAAAAGTCCATGCAATGGATGAATCTACCTTGGCTAAAAACTCCACCGTAATTTCGCGCCGCTCATCCACCTGAGTGGACGCTACTGCAACTGTGTTTGATGTTTTGCCATTAATACCGGTCAACTTACAAAACACGGTGTAGAGCGGCACCAGCGCAAAACTGAACGCGAACATCAGTGCGCACATAATTAACAATTTCTTTAACAAAGGCATATGTAGATGCATAGCAACTCGCAAGCATTAGTTTTCAATTTTTTGTGGCTACTGATTCAAGACTCGGTGGTACTTGAAAAGTGTGATATGGCGCAGGCGAAGGAATAGTCCACTCCAAACCCTGCGCAGCTTCCCACACTTGCGCGCTCGCCGCCTTACCGCGCTTGCGCATAGCCTTAATCACTACCCATAAAAACAACAGCTGCGATAAACCAAATAAAAAGCCACCAATACTGATAAAGGCATTGAATTCCGAAAACTGCAAAGCGTAATCCGGAATGCGCCTTGGCATACCCGCCAGCCCCACAAAATGCATGGGGAAGAACAACATATTTACCGAAATTAATGAACACCAGAAATGCCATTGCCCCAAGCGCTCGTCGTACATAACACCGGTCCATTTTGGAATCCAAAAATAAGTTGCGGCGATAATTGAAAAGAGCGCGCCAGTGACTAACACATAGTGAAAATGTGCGACGACAAAATAGGTATCTTGATATTGAAAATCGGCGGGAATCATCGCCAACATTAATCCCGATAAACCGCCAATCGTAAACAGCACAATAAATGCTATGGCGAACATCATGGGCACTTCAAAGGTCATGGAACCACGCCACATAGTGGCCACCCAGTTAAATACTTTTACTCCAGTAGGTACGGCGATGAGCATAGTGCTGTACATAAAAAATAATTCTGCCGCGACCGGCATACCGGTAGTAAACATATGATGCGCCCACACAATAAAAGATAAGAGCGCAATGCTCGCAGTGGCAATCACCATAGAGGTGTAACCAAATAAAGGTTTGCGCGCAAACGCGGGCACAATACTGGAGATAATGCCGAACGCAGGCAAAATCATTATGTAAACTTCAGGGTGACCAAAGAACCAAAAAATATGTTGGAACATGACCGGGTCGCCGCCGCCTGCGGCATTAAAAAAGCTGGTGCCAAAATATTTATCGGTCAACACCATAGTGACTGTGCCTGCGAGCACGGGCATAACCGCAATTAATAAAAATGCAGTGATTAGCCACGTCCACACAAACAGTGGAAGTTTCATCCAGGTCATACCGGGCGCACGTAAATTAAAAATGGTGATGATGATATTCATCGCCCCCATGATGGAAGAAATACCGAGCAAGTGAACTGAAAACACAAAGAATGCGGTGCTGTCATTACTGTAAGTGGTGGAGAGCGGTGCGTAGAAAGTCCAGCCCGATGCAGGCCCACCGCCGGGCATAAATAAAGTGGACAATAAAATAATAAATGCGCAGGGAAGAATCCAAAAACTCCAGTTATTCATGCGTGGCAGCGCCATATCCGGTGCGCCTATCATCATAGGTACTAACCAATTCGCAAGGCCGACAAAGGCCGGCATAATTGCACCGAACACCATTACCAAACCGTGAATCGTTGTCATCTGATTAAAAAATAGCGGCTCAACTAATTGCAGGCCGGGTTGAAATAATTCGGCGCGGATTACCATGGCAAAACTGCCGCCGATAAAAAACATCGCCAGCGCAAAAATTAAATACAGGGTGCCTATATCTTTGTGATTAGTAGTGTACAGCCAGCGCGTAAAACCTTTAGCTTTGTGATCGTGCTCTGCGTGAGCATCGGCAAGGCTTGTGTTGTGATCACTCATAATTTACTCCTTCGCCTGCATAGCAGCGGCCACATCTTTAGGCTGCACCAACTCACCCGTTTCATTGCCCCAAGCATTGCGCTCATAGGTAATTACCGCCGCAATGTCGCTAGTGCTTAACTGTTTGCCATAGGCTTGCATGGCGGTGCCCTCCTTGCCAAAAATAACGCGCTGCAAATGCGCAGGAATATCTTTGGTAACCATGACACTACCCTTAAGCGCAGGGAATGCGCCCGGCACACCCGCACCCGTTGGCAGATGACAGGCAGCACAATGCGATTCATAAACTTTTTGCCCCTGCACCAGCAAATCCTCTTTACTCATAGGCGCTTGCTCTGCCGCTGCCGCTTTGGCTTTTGTTTGTTCCGCAAGTTGCGCTTGTACCCAAAGCTCAAAATCTGCTGGTGTTTTTACTTCAACTACAACCGGCATAAAGGCGTGATCTTTGCCGCACAATTCTGCGCATTGACCGCGAAAAATTCCTGGAGCGTCCACGCGCGTCCAGGCTTCATTAATAAAACCGGGATTGGCATCTTTTTTTATCGCAAACGCAGGCACCCACCAAGAGTGGATGACATCATCAGACGTCATTAAAAACCGGATTTTTTTGCCCGTGGGCAAGACGAGAGGGCGATTGACTTCTTGCAAATAGTGTTCAGTTTTTGCAGCCGTATTACGTATTTGCTCGTTCGGAGTGGCGAGCAGTGAATAAAATTCAATGGGGTATTCCAGGTATTTGTAATGCCATTTCCACTGAGAACCCGTGACTAAAATCGTGAGTTCAGATTTAGAAGCATCCTCCATAGCGATTAATGTTTTGGTGGCGGGAATCGCCATAACTACCAAAATCACAACTGGAATTGCAGTCCACAATAATTCCATTTTTAAACTGCCGTGAAATTGCGCAGGCACTGCACCGCGCGCTTTGCGATGACGCACAATCGACCAAAACATTAACCCAAATACTACAACCGCAATAGCGCAGCAGATATAAAAAATCGCCATATGCAAATTGTAAACTTCATGACTGATATGAGTTGCACCTTGGGTCATGTTGTAAGGAATGGGTTCTGCCTGTACCGTTAGACTCGCGCACAGCAAAATCCAAAAAATAGGAATCCGTTTACCTGCAACAGGTTTCATGCGTCCCCTCCTTTTTTGTTTGCAAAATGCAAAGCAACAAACCAGTGCGCAACCGCTTGCTACGCAACATTTGTTAGACAAAAGCACCGCTAGCATTAGACAAGAGCACCGCTAGAGCTAAGCCCCAAGAGCGAAGGGGAGATTGGCGCGACCAGATTAAGCCATTACTACGGAGGGCTTAATGGGGAGGAAGAACAAGCAACACTAAATAGCAGGCTTGTTGAGGCAATGACCACGAAGCAATTCAACAAGCTACCCATGAGCGCGAATCACCACAATCACTAAATTACTGACGACTGATCAATCAAGAATCAACCAGATTGATTAACTATAAACCTCAATACTGGAAACGCAAGCTGATAATCTGCTCGCTGTATTGAGCATCCGTGCATGGCCAAGTTCGCCGCCAGCTCTGTATACTGCTGCGCGATCAACACCGCACAATTAATGTGTGCCCCCTATTTAGGATGGAACGCTATTTTGAGC
>CAUOQW010000353.1:0-3765 GCA_963506825.1 uncultured Cellvibrio sp. | reverse complement strand
CCCAAGCGCTGAGTCACATATTCAGATGAAGTGGTCATTAAAATTTGTGAGAAGATTTGGCCTTCTTTCACCAAGAGGAATTGACGCAATATCGCAGGATCAATAGCTGGATCGCCCGCCAAGTCAACACTCTTAATTCTATAGATATCACCTTCAGTCACGTTGATAGTGATAAAGATTTGCGCTTTATCCGGACTCAACGAAATTTGCGATGAATCGACCTTAAACGATAGATAACCGCGATCCAAATAATAGGATTCGATTTTCTCTAAATCGCCCTTCATCTTTTCTTTGGAGTATTTGTCGTTACCGCTAATCCACGAGAACATACCGGACGTGTGCAACTCAAATAGATCGATAAGCTCTTGGTCGCTAAATACTTTATTACCAACAATATTAATTTGCTTAATACGTGCAACCGAGCCTTCGCTGATTTTCACTTTTACTTTTACTTGGTTGCGCGGCAGGTCTTCAATTTCAATTTTTACCGTGGCGCCATAGCGACCCTGCGCAATATATTCACGTTGTAAGGCTTGGGTGATGCCTTCCAAGGTAGCACGTTGGAAAATTTGGCCTTCCGACAAATTGTTCTTTTTAAGGCTATCCATCAAGTTTTCAGACTTGATGGCTTTGTTTCCTTCTAATTCAATTTTATTGATGGCGGGGCGCTCTTTGAGTACCAACACCAATACATCGCCGTCGCGTTGAATCGCAACGTCAGCAAAAAAGCCAACTTTAAAGAGTTCACGGGTGGCATTTTGAATATCGGCTTGATTGACCGAATCGCCCACCCGAACTGGTAGTGCGCTGAATACGGTACCTGCCGATACACGCTGTAAACCTTCTACACGTATATCGCTAATCCGGAAGTTTGGGGTCTGTGCATGTACTGCAAAAGACGTGAGCAATAACATTAAGCAGCAGAAAAATCGCATTGAAACTCGCTTCATATCGTCTGATCTAATAATAAGAATTCATCGTGGCAGAGTCGGCCAAAAAGACCGCTACAACCGCATAATATCGTTATACATGGCTAGAATACTGAGTCCAATGACCAGCACTAACCCAAACTGGGTAGCCAATATTTGTACCTTCTCAGATACCGGCTTACCTTTAATAACCTCAACCGAGAGATATAACAGATGCCCCCCATCCAACACGGGAATGGGCAAAAGATTAAACACTCCTAGAAAAACACTGAGCAGGGCGAGGAAGCCAACAAAGCTTTTTAAACCGTTCTGCGCCGAAGAGCCGGCCACCTTAGCAATGCTTATCGGCCCACTCAAGTTTTTTGTGGAAATTTCTCCCAGGATTAGCTTTTTAACGGACAAAAGTACAAATCCAGAGGTATCCCAAGTACGTTTAACACCCGCAACCAAGGCACCGCCAACCGAGTAGTCGTAATAACGAAGCGACTCTTCCGACAATGGCTTAGGCGCTATGCCAACCCGCCCATAAGAGACTCCCTTTTCGGTAAAAGATTCCGGCGTCACCCATAAACTTAATACGTCTGTGGTGCCAGCGGATGTCTTGCGCTCAACCTCAACGCTCACAGCCTTATTTTTAGTCACACGAATAACGTTTTGAAAGTCGCGAAAGTCACTCACCACCAGACTATTTACACTCAGTATTTTGTCGTCCACCTCAAAGCCGGCTTTAGCGGCAGGTGAATCTGGCAATAACTGCCCAACAATGGGTTTAATTGGCGTCAGCTCAATACCCAACCCCTTAAAAGGATCAGGATCTTGCGCACCACGCATCCATTCATTGAGCGGTATAGACAATTCATACACAAGTGATGAATCGGGATAGCGAACCTTTAGTTCAAGACTGCCTGATTCCCCTAAACGCTCGATTAATTTTTTAGCAACGGATTGCTCTGTTAGCGTTTCATCACCATCAACTGCGATAATCTCCTGCCCCGCCTCAAGCCCAACCTTGGCGGCAATTGAGTTGGACTCAACGGTTGCGACTATCGGGATGCGCCCTTTATCACCACCCAGCAATAACATCCAAAACAACACAATCGCCAAGATGAAATTGGCCACCGGCCCAGCCGCCACTATGGCCATACGCTGCCAAACAGTTTTGCGCGTAAATGCTTGTGATAGCAACTCTTTAGGTACATCTCCTTCGCGCTCATCCAACATTTTGACGTAACCGCCAAAAGGTAAGGCTGACAGTGAAAACTCGGTACCGTGCTTGTCGTAACGGTGCCAAAGGACCTTACCAAACCCGAGCGAAAACCGTAGCACGCGAACGCCACACAGCCTCGCCACATAAAAATGGCCGAACTCATGCACAGCGACCAAAATAATAATGGCCACTAAAAACGACATGATTTGATACGCCAAATTCATAGATTTACCTAGAGCGCCAAGATCACAGACTGCGCTAGCTTACGCGCGTTCTGATCGCTGGCTATGACCAGCTCAAGAGAATCAGGTTCAATTACATCTTGTCTGTTTAAGACTTCTGCGATCACTTGTGCAATTTGGTCAAAGCGAATTTTGCGCTGCAAGA
Source organism: uncultured Cellvibrio sp. (assembly GCA_963506825.1). Classification (GTDB taxonomy): domain Bacteria; phylum Pseudomonadota; class Gammaproteobacteria; order Pseudomonadales; family Cellvibrionaceae; genus Cellvibrio. The sequence goes on along the minus strand of CAUOQW010000353.1, from coordinate 1,242 downwards.
AAGCCGCAACTGCCACTTCGTTAGCAGCATTCAAAATTGTCGGCGCGGTTGCTGCACGTGCCGCTGCCTGCTGCGCTAAGCGCAAACAGGGAAAGCGCTCATAATCCGGTGCTGAAAAATCGAGCCGCGCGGTGGCGATAATATCCAAACTCGCCACACCCGAAGCAATTCGCTCCGGCCACGCCAATGCGTGGGCTATGGGTGTGCGCATATCCGGATTGCCAAGCTGCGCCAATACCGAACCATCCACATACTCCACCATGGAGTGAATAACACTCTGGGGATGAATCACCACTTGCACCTGCTCCGGGCGAGTATTGAACAACCAACAGGCTTCAATTAACTCCAAACCCTTATTGAGCATGGTGGCGGAATCCACCGAAATTTTTTGCCCCATACTCCAGTTGGGATGGGCACAAGCTTGCTCTGGGGTTACCGTTTTCAAATCCGCCAAGGGCGTATTACGGAATGGGCCACCGGAAGCTGTTAATAAGATTTTACGTACGCCACTCGACTGCAAACCATCAACCAAGTAATCAGCGCGATGATTAGGTAAGCATTGAAAAATAGCATTGTGTTCGCTGTCGATAGGCAACAAAGTTGCGCAATGTTCGGCAACCGCGCGGGTAAACAAACCGCCCGCCATCACCAAAGCCTCTTTGTTGGCCAAGAGGACTTTCTTGCCCGCTTTGACCGCCGCCAAGGTGGGCAGCAAGCCTGTTGCGCCGACTATCGCAGCCATTACCACATGAACATCGGCGTGGCTGGCAACTTGTGCGAGAGCATCTGCACCTTGCAGAACTTCCGTTTTACAACCTTGGCGACGCAATTCTTCGGCAAGCGCTAGCGCTGCGACATCATCATTTAATACGGCGTAACGAGGGTTGTGCTGCAAACATTGGGTAGCAAGAATTTGCCATTTACGATCTGCCGTTAGGGCAAACACTGTATAGCGTTCAGGGTGACGCGCCAATACATCCAATGTACTGACGCCAATGGAGCCCGTAGCGCCAAGAACTGTTATTTGTTGGAGAGTCACGGCTGAATACTCATAAACTAGGTCCCCAGCGTCCAGCCGCTAACAAGTAACGCCAAGGCAAATACGGGGGCGGCAGCAGTGATGCTATCAACACGATCCAAAATCCCGCCGTGACCAGGCAAAATCACGCCGCTGTCTTTAACACCGGCATGACGCTTGACCATACTTTCCAGTAAATCGCCTAATACCGAGAAGAGACTGGT
>CAUOQW010000352.1:0-3766 GCA_963506825.1 uncultured Cellvibrio sp. | reverse complement strand
TATCTTCAATCAGTTCTTCTATTGTATTGAGGGGGGTGTTGAGTTGCATATTCAATCTCTATTTATTGAAGCCATGCTTCGCCAAAAACTCCAAGGTAACACCACTCTGCCCTTCGCTTTCGGCGGCTTTATCACCGAGCATTAGGCGTTCTAAATAACGGGCCAGTACATCTACTTCTAGATTTACTGTAGTACCAACTTGGTAGCTGTCCATAATCGTCCACTTTAGGGTGTGGGGGACTATGTTTAATTCAAATTCTGCACCATCGACTTTATTCACCGTGAGGCTAGTGCCATCCACTGTGATGGAGCCTTTATGAGCGATGTATTTAGCGAGGCTTTTAGGTGCGCGAATCCGGAAGCGTTCGGAACGAGCGTCTGGAAAACGGCTGACAACTTCGCCGATACCATCCACATGACCACTAACAATATGGCCGCCCAAGCGTGTTTGCGGAGTAAGCGCTTTTTCTAAGTTGACGCGCTGGCCGATTTTCCATGCGGGCAAACTGGTGTTATCGAGAGTTTCGCGGGATACATCTGCCCAATAACCATCGCCCGGTAAATCCACTACGGTTAAGCACACCCCGTTGGTGGCGATGGAATCGCCTAAATCTACATCCGCCAAATCCAACCCGTTGGTTTTTATGCGCAAACGCAAATCGCCATTTTTTGGCTGCAGGCTTACCACTTCGCCAATCGCTTCGATGATTCCAGTAAACATAATTAAGGTGATTCCATAAATAGCCACTTGGCCAAATAAGCTGTGGCGCAGAGTGTATAAGTAGAGAAGTTAAAATTCGAGACAGTTTTTAGTGCGCTTTGATCAAAAAACCTAATTGAATTTGCGGTACACTCCAACATCAAGCGATCAAACTATTGGGTGATGCCGCCACTGGCACACTTAAATCAATCACTTTGGTTCTGGCGATATGATCGTGCAGGCAGCGTTTGTCGGCGCGAAAAATGAGCAATATATCCACCAAGCGCAATAATGGACCTACCACAGGCACCATGCCCATTAGCCATTGCGACATATAGCGCTGAGCAATTAAGGGAAAAAATGCAGGCTTTTGGTTATCGAACGTGACTATGGCTATACCCATAACACGCTTACCAACCGTTTGACCGCGCTGATAAAGCGCTAAGCCGTGTAAGGCAAAAAATATTAAATAGGGTGAAAACACTAACAGCATTTTATTGTTGTCAGACAAAGCCGCTAGTTTCGTAAAAATCTCTACCTGCGCGGCTTGAATATCGTCCGTTTTGGCAGGCTCTAAGCCTAAATAGTGCATCACAAACATCATGCCGATAAGCATTAAAAAACCATCAATCAAAAACGCCAAAAAACGTTTGTGATAGGCCGCTGTGTTATCCACGGGCGCACTGGGTTTAGGCTGAAAATCATTGGGCTCTTGAGAATCGCTCATTAGTATTCCGTATCCGGTGTGGCGGTAATTCGCCAGTCTGTGCCCACTGCGCGCATATCGCTGATTTTAAGCGGCAAGGCAGAAGACATAGTATTTAAGGGTAAATCAAACAAGGGGCGCGCATTGCTGCCGAGCAGTTTGGGCGCCATATAAATAATGATTTCATCAAATAAGCCGCGACGCAAAAAACTCGCCGCTAAAGTAGCACCCGCTTCCACTAAGACTTCATTACATTGGCGCTTGGCCAGTTCAGTTAGCAGCGCATTGAGATTGATGCGATCCCCGCCGTCGATAGAAGAGTTGGCGGGCAGTGCGAGCAATTCAACATGCGCCGGCCAATCAGCTAGCCTATCCGCATTTTCAGCACTGCCATTATGAACCAACAGAATAGGCGTTTCCTGCTTTAAAATTTTGGCTTTGCGACCAAGGCGCAGCTTGGAATCCAATACTACGCGCAGCGGTTGTTTGGCGGCAGCATCTTGCGCATTGGGTAAATCTAACTCTTCCAGGCGGACAGTGAGCGATGAGTTATCCATCAACACCGAATCAATACCGCTAATGATGGCACAGGAGCGAGCGCGCAAACGCTGTACATCACCGCGCGCTTTTTTGCCGGTAACCCATTGGCTTTCGCCGCTGGCCATAGCGGTGCGGCCATCTAAACTCATGCCCATTTTACAGCGCACAAAGGGGAGCCTGCGGTCCAGACGCTTGATAAAACCGGGGTTAAGGGCGCGGGCATCGTCTTCTAATAACGGGCCATCGGCTTGAATACCCGCTTCACGCAGATAATCCAAACCGCGACCTGCTACCAGTGGGTTAGGATCTTCCATCGCATAGACAACACGCACAACGCCAGCATCCGCTAAGGCATGACTACAAGGGCCAGTTTTGCCGGTATGACTGCAGGGTTCAAGGGTGACATACGCGGTAGCACCGCGCGCATTCTTTCCAGCAGCAGCCAAAGCATTCACTTCTGCATGGCCTTCACCAGCGCGAATATGCCAGCCTTCACCAATTACCTCGCCATTCTTGACCAACACACAGCCAACCCGTGGGTTTGGCATAGTCGTGTAGAGACCGCGCTCCGCCAAACGGAGCGCTTGCACCATAAAAGGATAATCAGCGGAGGTAATCGGCATGCTTAATAGGAATCTATATAGATGTAGCGGTTAGGTATTGTCTGGTTGCTGTTCGAGGCGGTCGATTTCCTGACGGAATTCGTTCAAATCTTTAAAGCGACGATAGACGGATGCAAAGCGCACATAGGCAACTTCATCCAACTTTTGCAGCTGCTCCATCACCTTTTCACCCACAGCAATGGATTTGACTTCGCGCTCACCGGTGGCTTGCAAGAAGTGCTTGATATGGTTAATAGAGGATTCAATGGCTTCAATACTGACCGGACGCTTCTCAAGTGCGCGCAATAAACCAGCGCGCAATTTGTTTTCATCGAAGGGTTCGCGGGTGCCATTTTGTTTAATGATACGCGGCATCACCAATTCGGCCACTTCAAAGGTAGTAAAGCGTTCATGGCAGGATAAACACTCGCGGCGGCGGCGCACTTGGTCGCCCTCGGCCACAAGGCGGGAATCGATCACTTTGGTATCTTCGGCACTACAAAAAGGACAATGCATAATCTATATGCCCAACTCGTTAAAAATAGTGGCGGCATCTTAGCATACATTTCCCCGCTCATCCTGAGCGCGAAGCAGTCGAAGGACCCTGTAAAAGAGAGAAACCCTTCGACCGCTGCGCGCTCAGGGTGCGCGGAAAGGTAAAAATCCATAAAGCAAAAAAAACCCAGCCGAAGCTGGGTAATAGGAGTATCACACTAACGTTGATTACCATCTTCTTCTAACACTTACTGCACACGCATAACACACTTGCTCTTACTTACTTTCGCACTCTTGCACACACACTTTCACGTACTCACACTTTTCCTGCACACACATAAAATTATTTTTCATAAGCATCCGCTAGACCCACCGCAGATCCATACCAAGGTTTCCCCGAGAAGAACACTACATCACCAGTACGAAATACGCCTTTAGTAGCTAAGGACATTTGCCCACCTTTAGTGATAAAGAAGTAAGTAATTTTTGGATTAGCCGCTGCAATCGCTTTAGCTTGATCAAGCGTTAAGGCCTTATCGCGACGAACTTCATTAGCCCAATCGGCACCGCTGTATTGCGCAACATTTAACACTTGCTTAAACACCACAACGGCAGCCTTAGACGAACTTGCAAAAGAACTTGAACTGCTTTTTACACTGCTAGCAACAAGGGTAGCTTTACTGCTTGATGAAATCGCAATTGATAAAGCTTTTGAACTTGCGC
>CAUOQW010000351.1:0-3771 GCA_963506825.1 uncultured Cellvibrio sp. | reverse complement strand
GCAACAATTAATGCAGGCGGTATTAATTCGGCTTTGTATTTGGTCTTACCGATAATTAAATCGGGCGTTTCTTTTTGTTTGGCATCGCCCTTGGTGTTCACCAATTCACGCAGTGTATTGCCTGCTTGCCAACCATCTTGGGTGATGACGTAGACATCATCCTGCATGGTTTCTACCCAGTAATCCATGATGATTTGGTAGATGTCGTATTTATCTAACAAGGGTGATTGCGCGTAGGCAGTGAGCAGGCTTTCTGAAATGCGGTGAATAATTTCTTTAGGGCTTTCGTGCGCGCCATCCGCTGCTGTTTTTAAGGCGGTTAAATTGGCTTGCACTTTCCAGCCGTGGAATAAATCAATGGCTGTTTGCGCAAAGGTTTTAAATTCGGCGTGATTCAAAATAGTGTTTTTTACCGCGTGGGCATCCACCAAGGCGTTGCTGTAGCCAGCACGTGCCGGTGCAAATAACGCAGCGCGTACACTGGGAAAGGCTTGCCAGAATTTTTGCAGTGCATCTATATCACGGTTAGGAATGCCGCCTTGCAAATGAGCGCTTAGGTCGTGTAAGTCTTCTGCTTCGCTGGAATCTATATAGCGCGGAATATTCAGGTTGTAATCGTTCGCGGCAATTTCACTTAAAGGCACTATGCGGCTGTAGCGCTCAAGCTCAAGTTGTTTGGTGAATACATCCACCACTTTGTGGATGTCTTGGCTGCGCAGGCGGTTTTTGTTGCCGTCTTTCATGAAGCCTTTGCTGGCGTCGATCATAAAAATATCGGTGCGGCTGGCGGCTTCGGCTTTATCCAACACGATAATACAGGCGGGAATGCCGGTGCCGTAAAACAGGTTGGCGGGTAAGCCGATAATGCCTTTGATGTAACCCTGTTTAATGAGGTTTGTGCGAATACGCGCTTCGGCATTGCCACGGAACAATACGCCGTGGGGCAGAATTACCGCGCCCTTGCCGGTGCTTTTAAGGGATTTGAGAATGTGCAGTAAGAAGGCGTAGTCGCCGTTTTTATCTGGCGGCGTGCCGTATTCAAAGCGGCGGAATTCGTCGTCATTGATATTGATGCCGTTGCTCCAGCTTTTTACCGAGAACGGTGGGTTGGCTACGGCGAAGTCGAAGGCTTTTAAGGAGCCATCATCGTTCTTCCACTGGGGGCTTGAGAGGGTGTTAGCATGATAGATACTTGCTGTAGCGTTGTTATGCAGAATCATATTCATGCGTGCCAAACCGCTAGTGGCGTTGTCCATCTCTTGCCCATAGATACTCAGGCCACGCGGTGCCTCATCATTTGCCTTTAATAATAAAGAGCCAGATCCACACGTGGGGTCATAAACTGTTGCATCTTGCGGTGTATCACTGGTAATGCCGACTACCTTGGAAACAATACGTGAGACTTCTGCGGGTGTATAAAATTGGCCTTTTGATTTACCTGACTCGGTAGCGAAATGGCGCATGAGGTATTCATAGGCATCGCCTAAAAGATCATCACCTTCCGCACGATTACCAGCTAAATCTAATCCTTGAAATATGCCCACCAACTTGGTGAGGCGATCCACCATGTCTTTGCCTTTGCCAAGTTTGTCTTCATCGTTAAAGTCAGCAAGATCAATAACACCGGTTAGGTTATTTGCTTTGGCGAGATTGCCAACACATTTATTAATCCCTTCGCCAATTTCTTTCTGATTTTTTAATTCAATGATTTCATCAAACGTAGCCCCTTCAGGAACCTCTAGTAAAAAGTTACGATCGCTTTTGGCTTTATCAGAAACGAATTTCATAAAAAGCATCGTTAATACGTAATCCTTGTATTGGCTGGCGTCCATTCCGCCGCGCAGTTCGTCGCAACTTGCCCAAAGGGAAGAATAAAGTTCGGTTTTTTTGATGGCCATGGGGCTTCCTAATTATTTTGAGTGGCTTATCTGCCTGAAATGTAGTTAAAGCGGGCGTAAGGCTAGCGTTTGAGCCAGCTATTTACGTCTTTATATTGGAGGGGGACATTAGCAGATTTAGGCGTTTTTGGGCATGAAATCTAGGGTGAGTTTGCCTTGGGTTATGGCTTCTTCGAAGTCAGGTGGTACAGCTTTGGCTAGGGTTTTGGCATCTAGCGCTATACCGAGTTCGGAGAGAAGATATATTTTTGCGGCCGTAGTCAGTGGGCGCGAGCCATTTTTCACATTGCAGAGTGCAGACGTTGCTATTTTTAGTGTGGAAGCAAGATCCCGATCAGTTGTTATCTTTCTTTTGGCCTTTAGTACTTCTAAAGCTAAAAGCCAATCTACATTACCGTCTTGGTTCAATATTGCTTGGTATTGCTTCTGACTGTTATCACGCTCAAAAGCCGACAACATGCGTTTACGCTCAGCCTTTAAGAAAGCTTGTGCGGCTGATTTGGGTAGCATAGCTAAAAACATATCGCGGGTTAACGCATAACCTGCTTTATTTAAGATTTTACAGGCAACAGCTGCACTTGGTCGCCGCTCCCCAGACCGTATATGGCTAATAGTGGGCGGCGGAACCCCCAGGTGGAAGGCGAGCTCAAACTCTGACATCAAAGAATGTCTTTCTTTTACGGCATCAAAAACATCTTTCCAACCGTTCATGAACTACCTGAGATTACGTAATTTTAATTTATCGAGATCCTAGCAACAAAATCATTATTATTAACGGATTACGCGTTTGTAATTTTCTGGAAAAGAGGGTATGGTTAATTTAAAGATTAGCTAAATGGCTTTTACGTTTGATCGAGATGAGGGTTGTTGGTCCATGAAACTGATTTTCGCTACAGGCAGCTTTAAAATACATAACCACTCGTACGCAGGGTTCCCTATATTGGTTAACGATGACATGACTACTTTTAGGGAGGGCACGAAGTTTTTACGCTATCAACTTATCCAACGGGGGCGCGTTCTAAGCGAGAAGTCATGGGTGACTTATGGTCGTGACCTCTACGATTTTTTTGGTTTTATAGATGCGAACAAATTGGACTGGCGCGATATTGGCGAGCGGTTTGATACCAGCGTGCTTTCGACTTATCGTGACGCATGCCTCAAGACTTTCAAATTAGCCCCTTCAACTATCAATAGGCGTTTGGGCTTGTCGATAAAGTTTTATCAATACGCAGCTCGTAAAGGTTGGGTCTCGCGTCTGCCCTATGATGTTGAAGAAATCAGGATTCGACAGAATAGAAGTTTCCTCGCACATACCGATAGAACTGGCGGCGTCAGGGCTACGGCTGATGTTCTTTTGGCCACTAAAAAAACTAGGATTAAAGTTCTCAGTACCGGCCAAGTCGGGATACTTTTCAACGCTATTGAAGATAAGCATCTCAAATTGATGGTCAGGGTTTGTTTGACTACAGGTATCAGAAAGGAAGAGTTATTAACCTTCCCCAAAAGCTATGTTATTGACCCTCGAAAGTATCCTGTAAGAAGCCATTACGTGGTAGTCCTATCGCCTCGCGAAATGTCAGTTAAGGGTAGTCATGAGCGATCTATACACGTCCCCAAATCACTAATGGAAGATTTGTGGCAGTATGTTATCCATGAACGATCGGGTCGCTCCAAGCTAAGCTCCGAGGACTTCCCGCAACTGTTTCTGAGCGATAAAGGTTGTGCGTACAGTACTGAATCAAACACCATTAATAAAAGACTCAACAAGTTGGGTTTACCCTTCGCAGTTTACCCACATATATTTCGCCACACTTACGCTACGCACACTCTGGCTTCACTGCAAAAGCGAAGTGATCTTAATTTCAATCCACTC
>CAUOQW010000350.1:0-3771 GCA_963506825.1 uncultured Cellvibrio sp. | reverse complement strand
TCATGGGTTTAATGGTGGAGCCGGAGGGAAATTGCCCTTGGATAAAACGGTTAATCAGCGGTGTATCGGGGGATTCGTTAAGGTTTTTATAATCGTTAAAACCTATGCCGGTGACAAACAGATTGGGATCAAAACCGGGATTACTAACAGCAGTCAATATACCGCCGGTTTTTACATCAATCGCCACCACCGAACCACGACGCCCCGCCAAGGTAATTGCCGCCTGTTGCTGCAATTTAAAATCTATATTGAGTGTGACGTTTTTACCCTGTTTAGGGTCAATCCGATCCAGCACCCGTATCTCACGACCACGGGCATTGGTCTCCACATTTTTGCTGCCCACTTCACCTAACAACACATCTTCGTAGCTGTGCTCAATACCCGTTTTACCAATGGAGTGAGTACCGCTATAGCGACGTAATTGCTCTTCGCTGAATTTTTGTTGCTCAGTCTCGTTAATGCGGCTCACATAGCCGATGGTGTGCGCAAACAAATCACCATGTGGGTAATAGCGCACCAATTCCGCATCCACTTGCACGCCTTCAAGACGAAATTCATTTACCGCCAAGCGCGCAATTTCTTCTTCCGTTAAACGATAACGCAAGGGAATTGGGTCAAGCGGATGGATTTTTTGTTTTTTAAGTTTGTAAAATTTTTCAAGATCCGCAGGGCTAATATCCACCAGCGTGCGCAACACATTCAAGGTTGCATCCAAATCCATCGCCTTACTCACTACAAGCGATAAGGTAAAACTGGGACGGTTATCTGCCAACACTTCGCCATTGCGGTCGTAAATAATGCCGCGTGTTGGCGCTATAGGTTCAACATGCACGCGGTTGTGTTCCGATTGGGTGGCGTAAATAAGGTGATCGACAATTTGTAATTTGTAATAGCGATAAATCAACACGCAAAACAATATCGACATAAAAGCAACCATCACCCACAAACGGATTTTGAACATCCGCGCTTCGCGCTGGTGGTCTTTAAAGTGATGGCTTTCAAACATGCGAAAAATAACTCTAGAAAGGATGGCTCTGAAAAAGATGACTCAATATTAAATTTGTTATGACTAACGCGGCTTTTATTACTGCTGCGCGACTAGGGCAATGTAATTTTTTCAACACTAGCACGCAACTAATGATTTAGAAAAATGCGCTATTTGTGATAGGGATGATTTTGGAGAATGGTACAAGCGCGATACAACTGCTCAATGACTAAAATTCGCACTAGCGGATGCGGCAAGGTCAGCGGCGAGAGCGACCATTTAATCGACGCCAACGCAGAGACTTCCGGTGCTAAACCATCGGGGCCACCGATCAACAAACAATAATTAAAACCGCTCATTTTCCAGCTCGCTAAATTCTCCGCCAGCTGTTCCGTTGTCCAAGCCTTACCTTTTACTTCCAGCGCAATAATCTGCTCGCCCTTGCCGATGTTCGCTAAAATTGCCTCGCCTTCTTTTTCCATAGCTTTGGCAAGATCTGAATTTTTACTGCGCTGGGCGAGCGGCAATTCCACCATCTCGACCACCACATCGCGCGGCATGCGCTTGGCATATTCGGCGTAACCCGCCTCAACCCAATCGGGCATTTTGGTGCCTACAGCAATAATTCGAATTTTCACAAGCTCAAACCTGACAACACACAAATAATCGTTACTGACGAAGACGAGACAAGGCAAAAATGACTGAGAAAGCGGAGTTTATAAATAATAAATGAGCATTTTGAAGTCATTTTTAACGCCGTATCGTCGAGTAAAGTAGATTATTATTCGGCGCGGCTAGCGGGCGTCATAGACCAGAGTTTTTCCAACTCGTAGTAATCGCGAGTTTGCTCTTGCATCACATGCACCACAGTATCGATGTAATCCACCAACACCCAATCGCCGCCCTCCAAACCTTCAATCCCATTAGCGCGAAAGCCTTTCTTTTTGGTTTCTTCCACCAAATTTTCTGCCAGCGAACGGGTGTGACGATTGGAGGTACCGCTCACAATAATCAGGGTGTCCATTACATCCGTCAGCGTACGTACGTCGAGCGTGACGATATTTTTGCCCTTAAGATTTTCCAGAGCTTCAATAATGGCGTTGTTTAAATCAGACATTCAATTACCTATAAGTTTTAAAAAATAAATTAGCGATACAACTGATTCGCTTTAATGTAATTCCACACTGCATCCGGCACTAAAAACTGCGGCGATTTTCCCGCCTGAATTTGCTGGCGAATTTCAGTAGCCGAAATCGGCAACAGACGCGACGACTGCAATACAATCGAACCCGCAGGTTCGTAATCTAAACTCTTGAGTTCTCGCTGGTGTTTATTGAGCAAATCACGCGCATCACCGGAATCGGGAATCGCCCAACCGGGGCGTGCAATCACTACAATATGCGCAAGGTGAATTAACTCTTGCCAGCAATACCAATTGGGCAAGCCCGCGAAAGTGTCTTCACCCATGCACAACACCAAACTCACCTCATCACCCAACTCCGCGCGCAATTCCAACAGCGTGTCGTAAGTGTAGGAGGGTTTATCGCGTTGCAATTCCCGTTCGTCTAATTGCAACTCTGGGCAATCTTGCAGCGCGATGCGCAACATCTCTGCACGCTGTGCGCTGCTCACCTGCGGCGCATCGCGATGCGGCGGTTGGTGGCACGGCAGCAGGAGCATCTCATCCAAGCCTAGCTGTTCTTTTAACTCCAAGGCCATGCGCAAATGGCCGATATGTATCGGGTCAAAAGTGCCGCCGAAAATTCCGATTTTTTTACGTTCAGTCATAGCGGCTGCCGATCAAGTGGCTGCCAGTCAAATTCCATTTGCCGCGCAGTGCGTGTCGCAAGCTCAAGTGAATGCAGGCGATTCACCACATGCAAACTCATACCAATCCCCGCCGAAATACCGGCTGAAGTCACTATGCGACCTTGATCTACCCAAGGCGTGTTTTCAACCACTGTTAAGCTAGGGAAATCGCGGCGCAAATCCGCAATATCCTCCCAATGCGTAGTCACAGTTTCCTGTTGAAGCACACCCGCTTGCGCTAATAAAAACGCACCGGTACAAACAGAGGCAACCAGCTTGGCTTGCAAGCCAACACTGGCAACCCAGTCCATAACCTTGGGTTTTAGCAGCTCTTGGGTATGCACACCACCCACCACTACCAAAATATCGATGGCGGGGCAATTATGAAAACCATAGGCGGGGCTTACCTGAAAACCGCCGCGTGCTTGAATCTGCGCGCCGGTTTCGCCTACCAAAAACACATTAAATACAGGCTCATCCACCAAGCGATTAGCGGTGCTAAACACCTCAAAGGGCCCAGAAAAATCGAGCACCTCGGCGTGGTCGTAAAGGTAAATGCCAAGATTTAATGCCATAGACCTAACCTATTCTGCAGTAGTTACTGGCGGAACTCTTGTTATTGGCGGATATGGCCATCACCAAACACAACCCACTTCTGCGAGGTTAAGCCTTCAAGCCCAACGGGGCCGCGCGCGTGGATTTTATCGGTAGAAATACCAATTTCTGCACCCAAGCCGTATTCAAAGCCATCCGCAAAACGGGTGGAGGCGTTAATCATTACCGAGGCGGAATCCACTTCGGTAATAAAACGGCGCGCACGGGTAAAGTCTTCGGTCACAATCGCATCTGTATGCTGCGAGCTGTAACGGGTGATGTGGTCTATAGCCTCATCCAAACCAGAAACGATTTTGATCGACAACACCGGTGCTAAATATTCGGTTGCCCAATCTTCTTCGCTCGCCGCATTAGCTTGAATG
>CAUOQW010000349.1:0-3774 GCA_963506825.1 uncultured Cellvibrio sp. | reverse complement strand
TCTTTACTCATTAAAGAATTGGAAGAGATTACGGATTTAGTGGTCTTCGGCGAAAAAGAACCTTTTGAGGCAGATGAATATTTAGCTTGGGAATTGGCAGCCATGGCCGTAAAATATTTAGATGCCATGGGCTGTTACCGCGCTTACTCTTCCGCCCGCAATGTAAATATGTTTTTTGCTATCACTACCGTACATGTGATTAATTAACAATTCATCTTATTAATTTAAAAGGCGCACCACGCTTCGCTTTGGTTGCGCCCTATGCTTTATTTTTTCATAGAATAATTAAGTACGATGAAACTGAATTTTTTCTACCTGCCGGTCAAACTCTGACAATACGTGCTCAATACATCCCGTTGCTAACTTGAAATATTCAGCAGGGGTAATACTGGGTGTATCCGTAATCACCTGCTCCTCTATCACTTTTAAAAAACTGCGAAAATCTTGCTGCGTTGACTCAGGCCACGAAGGGCTAATGTTAGATTCAATTTTTACCAACAAATGATTGAGTTGAATGCGCAATACGCTGGTACAAAAACCCTTACTGACAACCCCCATACCTAGAGCCCGCGCTTGACCTATATATTCCGCAATGAATAAAAGATTGCGCCAATTAGCATCAGTCGCTTCAATTAAACCCAATTTCCCCAAATGATGGGCATAAGCCAAATCATCAATAAGGTAAAGCAGATTTGCAATCAAACTGTTGTGCTGTTTTAAATTAGCCTCTGCATCTACACCTTTGTAGTGCGCACCAATACGCAGCCAATGATCCACTATGCTATCCCATTTGCTGTTGCCTTTAATCCAACCCTCTACCGCGTGTAAATCTGCCATCTCCTTTTTAATAAGCACTTCAATTCTTTCGATTTCAGATTCTACCGCTAAATTTCCACTCAGATAGCTATTGGTTAAACCACGGTGTTGTTGAATATAGGTGAGTAAGGCACGCAATCTTTTTAAATAGGCAATCCCCATTCTAAAAAGCTTTTCTTCGGTTTTTTTACGCTTCATAACACCAAAAACTGCGGTGAACAATGCGATGCCCGGAACCAACAAAAAAATAAATACAAACGAAAAAGATATATCCATTTTATAACTCCGCTTGACGGGTTAAACGGTGAAGATGCTCTGCAATCTCAGCAGCTTGGCCCGCGCGTTGACTATTATCCTGTGCGTGACTGGCCACGGTTTCTACATGACCAGATATTTCTCTAACCGCAACGCTCTGCTGGGATGCAGCCACGGCAATTGCGTCAACCAATAAGAAAACATCGTTAGTTCTTGCAGAAATATCTTTTAAGGCCGAATCCGCACGCTGCACACTGGTCTGGCAATAAACCGTTTTATCCAACACCGAGCTCATACTCAACAAAACTTGCTGCATATTGGCTTGAACTTTTGCAATACTATTTGAAATTTCTGTTGCCGAACCCTGGCTACGTTTAGCTAGACCACGCACTTCATCTGCCACCACCGCAAAACCTCGCCCGTACTCACCTGCACGCGCGGCTTCAATAGCCGCATTCAATGCAAGCAAATTTGTTTGTTCGGCAATTTCGCTAATAATGCGCGACATACTCGTGACCGAATGCATTAGCTCATCCAAGGTAGTAATGCGCTGTTCAGTATCTTTGGCAAGTTCGGCAACCTGTGCCACTTCGGTGTTTGCATGCATTAAGGCCGCGCTGCCTTTTTCGGTAAGCTGGAGGGCTTCTGTTGCTCTATCGCGCGTGGATTTTATGCGCAGTGAAATATCCTCCAAGCTGTAACTCATTTCAGTAATAGCAGCAGCGCTAGATGTAGTTGCAGAGGATTGATCGGCGGCGCTTTGCGAATAGCTACGCGCATTGGTTGCCAGCTCGGCAGATGAAAAAGCCATTTCTTTTAATGCATCATAATTAGCATCTAATGCTCTGCGATAGGGCTTTAAAATTTCATGCAATGGTTCACGTAGCGGAAATAGGAACCCATTAACATGAAGTCTCCATTCTAAATTTTGTTCATTGCCCAAATGTTCGAGATAACGTTTTAAACCCTGAAGATCATCAAACAACGAAAGCAGAGTTAGGCCAGAGACTAAGATTATAAAAAGGTAATTAGCGTGAATTAACACACTAGAAGCGGCAACAACTTCGAAAATAATCGCAAGAATAATCAGCAGCGCAAGCAACCATAATATTCTTCCAAATCCCAAAATTAGCAACGCTTGTTTAATAGCAACCCACATACATGCCTCTCCAGGGGTACACCACTGTTTAATTGAAAACACTATCTGTTCAGAAGATGCTCGATTGAGCAGGTGCTTAAAAAGCTTGGCAAGCACACTTTTGGATCACACCAAAATCCGCATAGCAACTTGCTGGTGCATGTTTTCCTTTCGAACCGCCTTAACTTAATACACAAGTTAAGTGTTTCAACATTCATGCCACTGGAGGAATAATTCTGACGATTAAAGAATCACTATTTTTTTGCTTTTTTCGTGATTTATGCTTGCTAGCAGTGTGGCCAACTCAGATTCCATGGAGAAAGAAATGCTTGTATAGCAGTATTAAATTCAACCCTTGTATAAAACTCGCCCTCTCTGGGTAATTCTGTGAAGCGGTAATCTTGGCCGTTAAGCTTAAATGCCAAGCTAAATGCGTGAAGGTAAACTCTATCTATCTGACTACAGCTCTCCGCATCTGCATAAAGCGCATCTCCTAAAATAGGTGCACCTATACTTTTTAACGCGACACGAATTTGATGAGTTTTGCCAGTATGGGGTTTCACAATAAATAAACGTTTGCCTTCACCTAAAGCCGTGCTAAAGAATTGGGTTATGGCCGGGTTAGTTTGAGTGGTACATAATTTCCATGCACCGCGCCGTGCAGACTCCATATCGCCTTTAATCAAACCCTGTTTCTTTTTGGGCTTTTTGCCACTGATTGCCAGATAAAACTTTTGTACTTCGCGATTTTTAAATTGATTCACCAGCTCTTGATTGATAGCCGCGGTTTTTGCCATCACTAATATGCCTGAAGTCACCTTATCTAAACGATGAACCGGGTAAAGCTCAGTTAAACCCTCGCTCTGCTTTACCGTTTCAAATAACCCACGCTCGCCGCCTTCACTATGAAAACTCGTATTAGGTTTTTTATAGATCACCAAAAAGTGTTCATTATTTTCAATTACCGCGTATACATCTTTCATACAAAACTCATCTCTCAATATTCATACAATCTGCCTATAAACAATTCATCTATAAATAGGGATTATTGCGGCGTAAAAAACTAAGCGAAACCCTCGCGAATAAATCTTGCCTCACTATACTAAAGGCAAGTGTCCGCAGTGTTGCACAGTAACGGGTAGTCCCCAAGAGCGCCCATCTAAGCGCTCCTTAAATCCTGACTGTGAAGCTCAAGGATTTACCTAACCACTGCAACCTGCGGATACCCTATTCTCCCCGCCTTATTTCCCTACAGAAATTTCTACATTGCGCAGTATTATAAATTTATAATGCTGCCTCATATCTTTTTATCGCATAAAAACAATGATTGACTCACCTATTGATTAGCATAACGAATGATTAACGCACCTGACGACCAAGCCGATTCACCAACGCAGCCTGTGGAGTTTTATCGCACCCAGCATAAATTGCGTTTGAGCTATATGCCTTGGCTTTATGCCACCTTAAAACCATCCCACAGGGAATGGGCGGATGCGTGGCAAAAAGAAATACAGGCATACCTTCAGGCAGTCGAAACCATTCAAATCGTTGAGAATTGCTTTATA
>CAUOQW010000348.1:0-3774 GCA_963506825.1 uncultured Cellvibrio sp. | reverse complement strand
AGCGAAGAGTAATTTTTGCTGACAGCGATAAAATTTTAGTCATAAAAAACGCAGCCTAGGCTGCGTTTTTTTGTTTCAGTGACTGCAATTAATCCACAATCGAAAAGGTTTTTAAATTCTCTGCAGCCAAACGCAAAACACCTTGATCCTGCTCGCCGCGCACGCCACTAAACGCCAAAATTAATCGCTCACCGGTCGCAGTTTTTGCTTCAAGCCCACCGAGCCAACCAATAAATTCCGGGTGAGGAATACCAAACTGCTCTGGATCAATATCACCGTTGTAAACCAGCTTTTCATAAGCGCCCGTCGCATAACCCGTCAACCACACTTGTAAGGCTTTTTTAGTGGCAATCTGCGCGGTTTGACGCTGGCTAATGGGGTTATCGCCATACATACGCAACACCGTATCGCCCGCTGCATTCATGATGCACAACACGCAATTGCCATTACCAATGTGTAAATCTTCAGGCACGGATAAAATTTGCGGCAACAAACGCCCTACTTCATCGGCAATAGCGTTGCTTAGGGTTTGGAATTCAATAGGGGTCATAGCCTTTGCTCTTGGTAAATTATGGTTAGGGGGATTTATACCGAAACTTTAATCAAAGGCACAGCAAGGAATTGTTTATATTGTTAAGCAAAAGTGAATTCAGAGTTTGCGGTGAGGTGGATATTGCGCCCAGCACCCTGCACCTTCACATCAATCAACACATCCGGTTCAGGCAAAACACCTTGACCGCGCTCCGGCCATTCCATTAAGCAAATACTGCCATCAGTAAAATAATCGCGGATGCCCATGTACTCCAATTCTTCGGGGTCGCCTAAACGATACAAATCAAAATGGTAAACGCGGCGTTCGGGGAATTCATAAATTTCGACCAGCGTATAAGTTGGGCTTTTCACGGCGCCTGTGTGACCAAAAGCGCGCAAAATTCCGCGCGACAAGGTGGTTTTACCTGCGCCCAAATCGCCATTTAAAAATATGCAGAGCGATTTAGGTTGCGCGCGAAATGCGCGGCCTAGGCGCTCGCCGAAAGCGACCATATCGGTTTCGTTATCGATATAAAATTCTTGCGTAAATTCGCTCGTAAACTTTTGTGTAGTCGATGACACTTTATTCACTCAGCAATTGCGATACATAGGGAATAATATCGGTGGCGATTAAACCGCGCTGGCCGATTTTTTCAACCGCTAAATCGGCCGCGCTCGCGTGCAATACTGCACTTAATTGCGCAGCATCTTCTATAGATAAACCCTGCGCGATTAATGCGCCGGCAATACCGCTGAGTACATCGCCCATGCCGCCAGTTGCCATGCCAGGATTACCTGCGGTGACTATGCCAGTGATGCCGGATTCGCCCAATACCAAACTGCCTGCGCCTTTTAAAATCACTGCGCCACCGAATTTTTGCTGAATGCTGGCGATAGCGGCAAAACGATCTGCATTGATCTCCGCACTGGTTACACCTAACAAGCGCGCAGCTTCGCCGGGGTGCGGGGTGAATAACCAATTTTCGCGGGCTTGAGCATCGGGCAACACTCGGCCTTCGGCGAGAATATTCAGTGCGTCTGCATCTACTACCATCGGCAAACCTGATTTCCCAGCCGCTTGCAGCATTTGCTCAGACCAAGGCGAGCGGCCAAGGCCGGGGCCAATTACCAATACGGTTGGGCGCGATAACAACTGCTCCAATTCCTGACCCGAGGCCACACCGCAAGCCATAATTTCTGGGCAACGGGTGAGAATTGCCGGTACATGTTCTGGGCGAGTCGCCACACTGACTAAGCCTGCGCCAGAGCGTGCTGCGGCTTCGGCGGCCATAATCACGGCACCACCATAGCCATGGTCGCCGCCGATAATCATCACATGGCCAAAGTGGCCTTTGTGGGCATCGACGGCGCGCGGGGCGAGTAGTTCGAGTAAATCTATAAGGTGTAATTGCTCGGCGGTGGCAGTTGTTTGCAAATAGATATCCGCAGGAATCGCCAAATCCGATAACACCACTTCGCCACAAACCGCAGGGCCGCGACCAGTCAATAAACCGCGTTTAATACCTATAAAGGTAATCGTCAGCTCAGCATTCACCACCACGTCCTGAACCGCGCCAGTATCGCCATTCAGTCCAGAGGGAATATCGATGGCAAGTACGGGTAAACCACTCGCATTAATCTGGGTGATGGCCGCCGCAAACGCGGGGCGTACATCGCCTTGCAGGCCTATGCCCAAGAGCGCATCCACAATCACGCCCTCGGCTGGCGCAGTCGCATTGGCAAAGGGGATGATATTTACGCGTTCTTGTACCGCAAATTCGTAGGCCGCAAGCGCTTCGCCCATGAGCTTATCGCCCGCCGTTAACTGGATCACTTGCACCGGCAGCAAGCGCTGCGCGGCTAAGGCAGCTAATACATAACCATCGCCGCCATTTTTACCAGCACCGCAATAAACCGTGATTAATTCCGGCGCGGGGAAGCGTTCCAGCAGCAAATCAAAGGCAGCGCGACCGGCGCGTTTCATCAACTGAATACCGGGAATACCGCTGGCGATGGCGGCGGCATCCAGCGCGTAAACCTGCGCAGTTGAGTAAAGGGCATTGTCGGGCGCGGTAATTTTCATAGGGCACTCAAATAGATAAGAAACTGAAACAGAAAGGGGGAAAGCTAATGGAGGGCGATTATACGCAAGTTAGTAGAGCGGCCGCAGCCAGAATTTATCCGGCCAAAGATTCGCGCTGGCCCACAATTAAACCTATAGTAGGTAGAGGAACATTCCAGCCCCTAAACACCTTGTTTACGAATTAGTGATCACCCAATCAAGATGCCTTTACACTTTAGCCTACCCAAAATTATTCAAGGTGATGCCGCCCAGCTGGACCAACTCTTTCAAGCGGTAGGCTCCACCTCCGCCGCCAACTTACGCCTTAGTACCACAGCAAACTTATCCGAGTCATTATTTGCCAAGGATATATTTGACCCTGCACTCGCCGCACAACTGGGCGAATTACAACAAGCCCTCAACCAACAGATTGCGCAAGACGATGGCTTCTATTGCAAGCCTGAACACCCGCTGCGCAAAGCACTCGATTTGCTCCTGCTGCGCGGCCGAACTTGGTACGCGCGCGAGTCAAAAACCAGCCAGCAATTTTTAGAAAAATTATCGGTATTTATGCTCGCCTGCCAGAGCGGCAATCTTGCAACTCTGACAAATTCACAGGCTGAATTTCAACAGTGGTTGGATGCAGAAGATAAACGCGCAAGCATGTTGGAAAGCCGTTTATGTGAAACCGAAATCAATAATTTCAAAAACCTAAACGCTGAGTGTCGCGTGCTGGATTTAATGAACAGCGCATTAGCCGGCAGGCCATTCCCACAGGAACTACAATCAAGCATTATCTCGATACTGAAAAGCGAGTTGCTACACGCTTATTTTATTTCCGGCGAAAACAGCCCCTTCTGGAAAATGTGGCAGCGTTTGTTACCATCCTTGAGTAAAACATTTGCAACCATCGCCTACGAAAATCGCAATGAAGATGACGAGCAAGCACTCTATCGCACCATTCCCGCGCTCCTAAATGAGTTGGAACGCAGCTTAAATATTAATACCAGCAACCCCGATAGCTATCGCCAGTGGACAGAAAACCTCAGCGAGCAATTAATGCTCGCGATTAAAAAACAACCCATTGATTGCAGCATATTTACAGCACTCAATTATCCCGAAGGCCATAGCAGCCTCAACACCCGGGTAACGCCAGATTTGTTGCAGAAAACCAACAGTTT
>CAUOQW010000347.1:0-3776 GCA_963506825.1 uncultured Cellvibrio sp. | reverse complement strand
TTGCCATAGGCTTCTTCATGGCTCCAGCCAGTCATGGTTTCGGCGATGGGGTTGAGGTAGGTAATCAAGCCATTAATGTCGGCGGTGATAACGGCATCGCCAATAGAGCGGAGCGTAACGCGCAGCCGTTCTTTTTCTGCAAATATTTCCTGTTCCGATTTTTTGCGTTCGGTGATATCGCGCACTATAGCCACAAATAAATGGCGATTATTGATATGCATTTCGCTTACATTTAATTCCATTTTGAAAATACTGCCATCGCCGCGTAGACCGGGCAGTTCAGCATTTTGCTGGCCGATAATATGGCTCGAATCGCCTGCTTTATAGCGCGCCATTGTGGTATCTAAACCTGAGTGCGTACTGACGGGCATAAGATTTTTAAAGTGTTGCCCCACAATGTCCGCTGCTGTTTTATCAAATATTTTTTCAGCCGCTGGATTGAATGATTCAATAATGCCGTCGTCATCTATGGTCAAAATACCTTCGCCGACGCTGCTTAATAAAGTGCTTAGATGACGCTCTTTGTCGGCGGCTACAGCTTCTGACATTACCAATTTTCGGGCGAGCGATTGTAATTGTGATCGCAGTAAAATCGCGCCTACAGCCGCTGTTAGCAGCAGCCACTGCATGACTACTTTGAGCTGATGGCGAATATCGGCGTAGAGTTCAATGGTCTCTTGTTTATTAACCATGCCCAAACCGGGGTAGACAGAGCTGTAAGCCGCAATAACGTTTTGATCGCGATAATCTATAGCCTCTACCACACCATGTTCACCTTTTAGTGCGCGCAATACTGGAAATGGTTTGCCATAAGTAGATGTGGTTTTTACTCTGAACATTTCTGGCGTGTGCTTTGGCGATAGGCAAAGTAAATGGCTGGATTCATAAATACACAGAATAACTTCGCCGGTTTTTCCGAGCGCTTCAGTATTAAAAATATTGTCGTAGAGTGTGCTGAGTGAGTGCTCTAAAACCAAATTCCCTAAATGATTTTCACCATCCCAAATTTTAGATATGGTTTTTAAGTAAAACCCATTGTTCCAATACAGTTCCGCGGTTGTGTTTATTGCTACCGAAAAACTTGCGTCATGAATAAACTCGCCTGACTGCCAGCGTGTATTATTGTGAGTGTCTTGCACTGCAACCGCGTTAAACTTATTGTTCAGATTCTGGTTTGCTAGATTGGTAATCGTATTTTCTGAAAAAAAATTGCGAGTAGCAGCAATTAGTTCCGGGCGACGTGCAGTATTTTCTGCGTTGTCATTGGCTTGTTGAATAGCTGCGTAAAATATCCCCAAGCGATTATGGATACTCACCTGCAAGCGCTGCTGTAAGGATTTTTCAAACAGGCTTTGTTGTGCCACAAAACCTGCCAAGCCGGCCGTAATCGTTACCACTACGAGAATAGCGGTGCCGATAAACGTTATTTTTTCATCTTCGCGTAAATAGTGGCGCGAGCTATACCACTGCGCACGACTCCAGCTTAGCCAAAGTCCCGTCGCAATAAAAATCATTCCAAATGCAGTAGGTATTGCCATGCGCGCGGAACGAGCCCAGCCAAACAACAAATCTGGTGAAAGCACATAACCTACCAAGCCGGTTAAGCCAATGGTGAGAATACTGAAGGTGGCTATTTGTGCGAGCAGTGCTTGGTATTTAGTGGTGACGCGGGGAATAAGAATTAGCGCAATAGCAGTGAGGATAAAACCGAGCGCCGTATTGGGAGCCATGCGGCCTGGTCGCACATTGCCATCAGCAATCCATATGTGCTGCTTATGAAAATCTATACCAAAATTTTTATCAGTAATTATTTCGATAAAGGTGAGACCGCACAAGACAACTAAAAACACACCAATGGTTGTTTGTACGCGTGTGCCAATATTAGTTTTTAGGTTGTCCAATAACAGTGCAATGCCGCTAAGCGTGAAGCAAAGTGCGGTGTTAAACACCACGGGCACCAGCCCCAATTTGAATTGCACAAGAATGGGTATTTGTAATAGCCATCCGCTCATGACTACTGCGCCCATGGTAATGAGCACTAGGCTGATAAATATGTTAAGCATTTTATGCATAACGACGACCCTGCGGTGGATGGGTATCGTGTTTCTTTGCTTCCATTAAGCCAACACAGTAGCGGCTTGGCAAAAGCGACTTAGTAGAATAGCTGATTATCTATTACAAATTCTTGTTATCTGTTAATAATAGGTTGATTTAGGCGAAAGGCTAACTGGAATATTAAATATTAATGCCCCGTCCATGGGAAATTATCTGTTATGCGTTTATGTTTCCAGCCGATATTTTTTTAGCGCGATATCAACTCAATGCAATTTCAAGCGCGGTCTCAACCAGCGATTAATTCGGCCTGCCAGCATGACCAACCCCGTTTTTATAAAACCATAAATCGCCACTTGATGCATGCGGTAAAGCGAGATGTAAACCAGGCGCGCCAAACGGCCTTCAATAAATAAAGTGCCTTTGCCTAAATTGCCCATCAAACTGCCTACGGTAGAATAACTTGCGAGCGATACCAATGAACCGTGATCGGTGTAACGGTAGACCGTTAAGGCTTTATTGTTTAAAAGTGCGCGTAAATTTTGATAACAAGTACTCGCCATTTGATGTGCGGATTGCGCGCGCGGTGGCACCCGTGAACCATCCGCAGAGATAAATTGCGCGCAATCGCCTATGGCAAAAATATTATTATCGCGGGTAGTTTGTAAAAATTCATTCACGTGTAATTGATTGATACGGTTTGTTTCCAAGCCGGCAATATCGGCCATAAAATCTGGCACTTTAATGCCCGCGGCCCACACCATTAAATCGGCGGGAATTACATCGCCTTCTTTAGTCTGTAAGCCCTCCTGGGTTGCAGCGGTAATCATAGTGGCGAGTTTTACGTTCACATTGAGTTTAACTAATTCGCTATGCGCCGAAGCAGAAATGCGTTCCGGCAGGGCAGGTAAAATACGCGGCCCGGCTTCAATCAGCGTCACTTTTAATTGCGAGCTGGTCACGGCATCAAAACCATAGTTGTGAATATCGGCAACGGCGTGATGCAATTCTGCAGACAGCTCTACACCCGTTGCACCGCCGCCTACAATTGCAATACGCACTTCACTGTCTTTACTGGGTAGGCGTTGAATGCGCAACAATTGATTTAATAATTTATTGCGGAATTTATGGGCTTGGGTGGGGCTATCCAGAAAAATGCAATTGTCTTTAATGCCGGGAGTGTTGAAGTCGTTAGATATGGAGCCGAGTGCAATGACTAAATAATCATAATCAATACGAGTGGATGGCAAAAACTCAACACCTTCATCATCGTGCATGGGCGCGAGCACAACTTGCTTGTTAGTACGATCTATATCAGCCAGTGTGCCTACGCGAAAATAAAAATGGTTATTAATGGCGTGGCCTCGGTAGCTCACTGCATCTACACCTTCATCCATAGTGCCTACGGCAATTTCATGTAACAACGGCTTCCACAAATGCGAAGTATTGCGGTCAATGAGGGTGATATGTGCTTTGTTTTTTTTGCCGAGGGTGTTGCCCAGTTTAGTTGCCAGTTCTAAACCGCCGGCACCACCGCCTACTACTACGATTTTTTTCATACGCTATTTCACCGATTAATTTTTTTGAAGAAAGTAAGTAGCCAGAGGCCGCTCAATAAAGCGGTAAGTGTTTTGATCGATGGCAGCTTTAAATTTGTTGTGCGCTTGTGCGGTTTTTCCAGTTTGTAAATCCTGATAGCCGGTATAAAAGAAATATTCGGTTTT
>CAUOQW010000346.1:0-3777 GCA_963506825.1 uncultured Cellvibrio sp. | reverse complement strand
TACCGCGAATACCGAACTTGCCGGGAACTTCTTTGTTGGCATCAACATCCACTTTGGCAATCTTTAACTTGCCAGCATATTGTTCAGCCAAATCGTCGAGGATAGGTGCAATCATTTTGCATGGACCACACCAAGCTGCCCAAAAATCCACCAATACAGGCACATCTGCACTCAACACATCTTGTGCAAAGCTGGCATCACTTACATGAACGATTGCATCACTACTCATTTTAAACTCCAACGCTAGGTATTAATTGACTATGGGCATCATAGGGACTGAGGTGGACTCTCGCAAGGAGAAAAAACCTATAGTAGCTATAGCGCGCAACAATTATCGGCACGCAAGCACTAGTTTTTATTGAGGATGCGGTCAAAAACGCCAACAAGATTATCCAAGGTCACTGGTTTGGAAAGATAATGATTCATGCCGCTGGCAAAGACTGCATCGCGATGCTCCTGCAAGGCGTGAGCGGTAAGTGCGACCACCGGTGTAGCCGGTAAATTTCGCTTTTCTTCAAACTCACGAATGCTGCGCGTCGCCTCAAAACCATCCATTTCCGGCATTTCGCAATCCATAAGAATGACGTCATAGGGCTGTGCAGCTTTGCGTACCCTATCAAATGCGAGCAAGCCATTTTCAACCAACTCAGGGGTAATTTTAAGCTTACCTAACAAACCTTTAATCACCATGCGATTAACAGCGTTATCTTCTGCCACGAGCACACGCAACTGCGAAAATTTATCCGGTTGCGATTCACCTACGGGCGGCACATCAGCAATCACCGCTTCATGCCCCAACAAAGCAGCCAATTCATATTTTAATGCCTTACCCGAAAGCGGTTTGCGCAAAATTGTGTGAACTGAATACTGGCGCAACAGCTGTTGATCCTGCGAGATATTACTTGCCGAAAAGATAAACACGGGCAAGGTTTTAGCTTCATTGTTAGTGCGTAATTGTCGAATAAAATCTATACCGCTCATATCAGGCAGCTGCGAATCTACACCAATAAAATCAAATCCTTCACCACTGTGAGCTGCATGTAAAATAGTGGTGTGCGCCACCTTTGCCGAAGACGCAGAGCGCATGTCAACAAACCAAGCGCGCGCATGCCCACCCAGAAACTCAACCATTTTAGGATTGGCACCCACCAATAATAATTTTTTGCCCCCAAGTAATGCAGTGAGTTCGCGCTCATGCACAGTTTCGTGGACAATGATATCGGCAGCAGCAAACTCAGCGGTGAACCAAAATTTGGAGCCTTTTCCTTTGATGCTTTCTACACCAATTTCTCCTCCCATCAATTCCACTAAACTTTTACAAATAGCTAACCCCAAACCAGTGCCCCCGTATTTGCGAGTAGTGGATGCATCCGCCTGATTAAAGGAATCGAACAAATCCACCCCCGAACTTAAATCGATTCCTATACCGCTATCTTCAATTGCAAAGCGCAATTTGGGCGCATCATCAGTAGCACTATCCTCCAGTCCCACTTCTAAGGAAATAAAACCTTCAGACGTAAATTTAAATGCATTGCCCAATAAATTAATAATAACTTGTCGCAGACGTGTCGAATCCCCTTTTAACAATAAGGGCGCTCCGGGCTTTACACCGCCAACTAATTCAATATGGCGTTTATTGGCGGTAGCACCAAACAATTGCAAACAGTCTTCAATTAAATCATCCAAATTGAAAACTGTTTTCTCCAACTGCATTTTTCCCGCTTCAATTTTGGAATAATCCAGAATATCGTTAATAATCTCCAACAGTGTTTCGCCAGAGCGATGAATTACGTCAATGTAATGTTTTTGATTTTCATTGAGCGGTGTGTCACGCAACATTTCCAGCATGCCTATAACACCGTTCATAGGCGTGCGAATTTCGTGACTCATGGTGGCAAGGAATTGGCTCTTGGCGCGACTGGCATCTTCCGCTACATTTTTTTGACGGCGTGTTTCTATTTTTTCTTCTTGCTCCGCCAAGAGCGCAAGTTCCATTCTGCGCCGCTGATCCAAATCGTCCAGTAAGGTTTCGCGCATGTGATTAATTGCATCGACTACGTTATCCAATTCATCTTGGCGATAGTCAGATTTAATACGCTTCAAGCGCAGCGGTTTATTCAAACTCTCTAAATTTAAATTGCGCGCGTAGTTGGCAATAGATTCCATATGGCGCGTCAAAAGTGCGTGCACCAACCACAAAATAAATAGCGAAATAAGCAGAGTTTTAGTGGATTGCACAATCGCAATAAACAGCGCACGCTCCCACAGTTTATCGTAAATGCTGGAGAGGGATGCAGTCACATGCAGCGTACCCAAGCGCTGCTCTGGTGTACTCGCATCCTCATAAGTTAAAGGGTATTCCTTCACCAAAAATTGACTTTTTTTTGCATCAATTTCAGTTTGCGAATATTTATTGCTGCTGACCACCATCGATTGTTCAGTATTATTCCAGTCGCGCCACACCACTTGTACTTGCACTACATCTTGCACATCCAAAACACTGTGAATCTGAATACTGAGCTGCTCTTGGTCAAATCCCCAGAGGCTTTTGGTGATACTGGCAAGGGTGCTGATACGAACTTGGTCGAGGCGCTTTTCGAGGGAGGAAACATCGTCGTGAAAATTGGAGTAGAGCTGTAACAAAATTGCAAACAAAGTGATCAACGAACTGCTGACCACAATCAAGCCTAGCAATCGAAATGCGATGGGATTTTCGCGTGCATAACGCCGTAGATTTAACATGAATGATCAACTCGCCCGGATTATCCTATTCATCTCATCGCCAGCACATTAGCCGCCTATTTATCAACGGCTTAAATAGCCTCCTGTAAACGGCTGTTGGCTATGACTCTAGCGATTCCTGCAAAGGCTGATCCAATTTAGCCAGCCACACTCCACATATTTAGAAAGTGTAGCAGCTAAATCAAACGCACGAGTTTGCTATTTATCCTGGGCATCCTCACGCGCCTTAGCAACGGCTACCTTGGCTTTCGCTAAAATATCTACCGCTGCGGTTTTTGCCTCACGCATTTTTTTAATGGCGATATTGGTGCTGTTTTTCATTCGACTTATGGCAAGGGTCAACTGGTGCAGCTCATTCTTGGTATTAACGTCCATACCTTCAATATCTATGGGAGTATCCTTACCTGTGGAGATGTCGTGCGCGGCTTCCGTCAAACGCTTGATAGGCACAATTAACGCCGAGCGCACAAACCAAAGCGCAAGCACAATAGACGTTAAAATTAAAGCGAGCTCTTTAAGACCCACAAAACTCCAAATACTTTCATAGAGCTTGCGAGCAGGAATAGTAACGCTAATTACTCCCGCCAAATCGCCGGCTTTAAAGCCGAACCCATGCTGCGATCCGTAACGACTTATTACATCTGCAGGCGCCTTGCTGGCATCACCATGACAGGCGATACAGGATTGATTGTGATACACCGCCTTAGCATAACGGTAATCGCCACCCACAAAATCCGCATACTCCACCGCGCCCGCGACACCTACTTTGCTGAGCGCCGTAATTTCAAAAGCATCGGGAGCATTTACCGGATTCATCACGTTTTGGGAGGTCATGCGAAACTTAGCAGGCGAGGTTGATTTGGCAACAACCTCTGAAAATTCCCGCTGTGCCAGTGCCGGATTTTTAGAGAAAAAATGTACCTGTTCTTGCGAGTCATTTAGCTCTGCAAAAGATTCCTGACTCAAAAAACTATCGGAGCTTTTTCCCTTAACCCATACTCGGCCACCTTGAGCAACCCAAGTGCCAAATGCTTC
>CAUOQW010000345.1:0-3798 GCA_963506825.1 uncultured Cellvibrio sp. | reverse complement strand
TTCAATTTGATTCGGGTAAGTATCCAATCCAAACTCGCTGGCGATTTCGGCAAGAGCTTGATCGCACTCGCGAATCAAATCAAAGTTCCATTCAGATGATGTAAACAAAGGTGCTGCCGCCATTTTTGACGATTTAGCTTTGCCCACTTTTTGTTTCGTAGGAGTATCAATAGATTTCAGTTTATCTTCTGATGATTTCATGCGACCTTCTTATGAAATAGCTCACGGAAGACGGGATAAATATCCTCAATACCTACACTGTGCTGTAGAGAAAACTTATCAGGATACTCACTGCGCACTTGTTCATAGGTATGCCACAAGGCTTGATGATCATGAGGTGTAATTTCAATATAGGAATAGTATTGACACAATGGCAACAAATTATCGCTCATCAGCTTTTTACAGTTACCCGAATCATCGCCCCAATTATCGCCATCGGATGCCTGCGCACCATAAATATTCCATTCATTGGGCGAGTAGCGATCCTCAATGATTTCTTGCATAAGTTTTAACGCACTGGACACCACTGTACCGCCCGTTTCGCGCGAATGAAAAAACTCATGTTCATCCACTTCTTTAGCGGTTGTGTGGTGACGGATAAAAACGATTTCGGTTTTCTCGTAATTCCGTTGCAGAAACAGATACAGCAAAATAAAAAAACGCTTGGCAATATCTTTAGTGGCCTGATCCATTGAGCCAGATACATCCATAATGCAAAACATAACGGCTTTTGAGCGAGGAATAGGTTGTTTGATTTGCAGATTGTATTTTAAATCAAAGGTGTCCAACCACGGCGTACGCTTAATAGATTTTGAAAGCTTTTCCATTTCATCGAGAATAGCCTGACGCAGAAGCATATCGCGCCCAGTTTCATCTTCTTGATCAAGCGCAATTAATTGTGCCTCCAATTCCAACAAGCGTTTGCGCTTGCCGGTAGTGAGTGCAATGCGGCGCATATTGGCGGCGCGTAAAGAGCGAACAATATTAATTCGCCCCGGCTGCCCTTCATTGGCAATACCACCGCGCACTTTTTTAAACTCTTCAACGCCTGATAACTGCCGCTTAATAAGATTGGGCAACTCCAAGCCATCAAACATAAAATCTAAAAATTCTTCTTGCGATAAGGTAAATGAAAAATCGTCTTCGCCCTCGCCGGAATCGCTAGCATTTTTTCCACCTCCGCCCCCTGCCCCACCTTCTGGCCGATTCACCTTATCACCAGTAGAGAATTGTTTGTTGCCGGGTAATACGCGGGTGTTATAGCCACCATTACCGTGATGAATAACAGGTTCGCCAATATCTTTGGCGGGAATACTAACCTTACCGCCTTTATCTATATCTTTAATGGAGCGGCTACTCACCGCATCTGAAACAGATTTTTGAATTTGATCGCGATAACGGCGTAAAAAACGTTGCCGATTAACCGCGCTTTTGTGTTTAGCGTTAAGGCGTCTGTCGATGATATAACTCATGCTGAACCCTTATTACCACAAAAAAGAGTGCAAACAACGCACAACAAATTACCCCTTAAGATTTCGCCGAAGAGATTCGCTTTAGTGATCTCCTCAGCAATTTCTTAGTAACTACTGCGATTTTCTAACGCGCAGGTACCATTCAGACAACAAGCGAACTTGTTTCTCCGTGTAACCGCGCTCCACCATGCGCTGTACAAAATCGCCGTGTTTTTTCTTGTCTTGGGCTGAAGCTTTGGCATTGAATGAAATCACTGGCAACAAGTCTTCAGTATTGGAGAACATTTTTTTCTCAATAACCGTGCGCAGTTTTTCATAGCTGCGCCAATCCGGGCTTTTGCCAGAATTGTTGGCCTTAGCGCGCAATACAAAATTCACTATCTCATTGCGGAAATCTTTAGGGTTGCTGATCCCGGCAGGCTTTTCAATTTTCTCTAACTCTTCGTTTAGCGAAGCACGATTGAGAATTTCACCAGTTTCATGATCGCGATACTCCTGATCTTGAATCCAGAAATCCGCATAGGTTACATAGCGATCAAAAATATTTTGGCCGTATTCCGCGTAGGATTCCAAATAAGCGGTTTGAATTTCTTTGCCAATAAAATCCACATATTTTGGCGATATGAATTCTTTCAGGGCGTTAAGGTATTTTTCTTGCACCTCTTTGGGGAATTGCTCCTGCTCGATTTGTTGCTCAAGCACATACATCAGGTGCACAGGATTAGCAGCAATTTCTGTAGGATCAAAATTAAAGACCTTGGATAAAATCTTAAAGGCGAAACGGGTTGATAACCCGTTCATACCCTCATCAACGCCAGCAGCATCTTTGTACTCTTGCAAGGATTTCGCCTTGGGATCTGTATCTTTTAAATTCTCGCCATCGTACACGCGCATTTTAGAGAAGATATTGGAATTCTCTGGCTCTTTAATACGCGACAACACCGAGAACTGTGCCAACATGCGTAAAGTATCCGGCGCGCAAGGCGCTTTAGATAATGAACTGTGCTGCAAGAGTTTTTCGTAAATTTGCATTTCTTCTTTAACACGCAAGCAGTAAGGCACTTTGACTATGTACACACGGTCAATAAAAGCCTCATTGTTTTTGTTGTTGCGAAAGTTTTGCCATTCAGACTCGTTAGAGTGTGCCAATATCACACCATCAAACGGAATTGCGCCCAAACCTTCGGTACTATTGAAGTTACCTTCTTGCGTTGCTGTTAATAATGGATGTAGCACTTTAATGGGTGCTTTAAACATCTCCACAAATTCCATTAGACCTTGGTTTGCGCGGCACAGACCCCCGCTAAAACTGTAAGCATCGGGATCGTTTTGCGGAAACTCTTCAAGTTGGCGAATATCGACTTTACCGACCAGTGACGAAATATCCTGATTGTTTTCATCACCGGGTTCAGTTTTGGTAATCGCAATTTGATTGAGAATTGAGGGATAAACTTTAACAACTTTAAACTGTGTGATATCGCCGTGAAATTCTTGCAAGCGCTTGGCTGCCCAAGGCGACATAATCGTTTTTATGTAGCGATTGGGAATGCCATAATCCTCAAGCAGAATTTTGCCATCCTCTTCGGGATTAAAAAGCCCCAAGGGCGATTCAAATACAGGGGACCCCTTGATGCAATAAATCGGCATTTTCTCCATCAAGGTTTTTAACATTTCAGCGAGCGATGATTTACCACCACCAACGGGGCCAAGCAGATAAAGAATTTGCTTTTTCTCTTCCAAACCTTGAGCGGCGTGTTTAAAAAACGACACAATCTGTTGAATGCACTCTTCCATTCCGTAAAAATCACCAAAGACTTTATAGCGTTTGATCATTTTGTTGGAGAAGATACGACTTAGGCGAGGATCTGAGGCGGTATCTACCATTTCTGGTTCGCCGATAGCCATTAACATACGCTCAGCGGCCGAAGCGTAAACACTGGGGTCTTTTTTACAAAGTTCTAAGTAGTCCTTTATGCTTAGCTCTTCTTGCTGAGTGGCTTCATAACGCTCACGGTAGTGACTGAAAATGCTCATAATTTACCTCAACTAAGCGATTAAACCTGCAATTGCTGCAACCTCAAATGGGGTTGCAATCACACATGAACCGACGCTGGAAAACTATTACTATCAATCTCAAACTCTTGCTTAAGCATAGCCCTAAAAGTGCACACGCAATATAATAAAATTCAAAATATTGACGGTTTTATTTTTGAGGCTTCTCTACCTAATTACACACAAAAATCACGCCAATTCATCTACATTTTTTATTATTTATTTTAGGCTTATGACAAGTACCTATTAATTATGTGACTATATAAACCTAAAT
>CAUOQW010000344.1:0-3801 GCA_963506825.1 uncultured Cellvibrio sp. | reverse complement strand
CGATGTGATTACTCGCTTTTTGCGAAGCCAAAGCTGGGATGTAAATTACGTTCGCAATATCACTGATATTGACGACAAAATTATCAATCGCGCTAACGAAAACGGCGAAGAGTACACCACTCTTACTAAACGTTTTATTGATTACATGCATGAAGATGAGACACGTTTAGGTATTGCTCGCCCCGATATTGAGCCACGTGCGACTGGTTTTATCGACGGTCTTATTGATATGAATAATGCGCTGATTGAAAAAGGACACGCCTATGCTGCAAGCAATGGCGATGTTTATTACCGTGTAACCAGCTTTAAAGATTACGGCAAACTCACCAATAAAAATGTGGATGAGTTATTGGCGGGCGCGCGTATTGAGGTTGATGAAATTAAAGAAGACCCGCGTGATTTTGTGCTTTGGAAAGCTGCAAAAGAGGGTGATCCATCATGGCAATCACCATGGGGCAATGGCCGCCCAGGTTGGCATATTGAATGCTCGGCCATGAGCAAAAAATGCTGCGGCGATACCTTTGATATTCACGGCGGTGGGCCAGATCTTCCATTTCCACATCACGAAAATGAAATCGCGCAGAGCGAAGCGGCGAACGGCTGCAAATATGTAAATTACTGGATGCATGCTGGCGCTGTGCGTGTGGACGGCGAAAAAATGTCGAAATCGCTCGGGAATTTCTTCACCATTCGCGATGTGTTGGAAAAATATCATCCAGAAGTGGTGCGCTTCTTATTGGTGAGCAGCCATTACCGCAGCCCGATTAATTATGCCGAAGATAATCTTATTGAAGCGCGTGCAGGCTTAGAGCGTTTCTACGGTGCACTGCGAGGCTATAACGATGTCGCCCCTTTAGCTTTTAGCGGAATGCAAGAAAGTGCCTATTACAAAGCGTTTGTCGAAGCTATGAATGATGACTTCAATACGCGCGTAGCTTTGGCTGGTATGTACGATTTGGTGCGTGATTTAAATAATGCTAAAAACGAACCTGAGTTAGCCAGTAACTTAGTCGGCCAATTAAAAGCCTTTGGTTTGATTTTAGGGATATTACAAGCAGATCCAATTAAGTTTTTACAAGATGGAAGCGACGAAGAAGTAAAAGAAGTTCAAGATTTAATAGATGAAAGAGCTCAAGCTAAACTCGAAAAAAACTACGCACGTGCGGATGAAATTCGTAAGTTTCTGGCTGTTCGCGGCGTTGAACTGGAAGACTCTAAATCTGGCGATACAGTTTGGCGCAAGGAGCAGGTATTGGTAGATATTCCTTACGGAAGCGATGAAAGATTTAATGAAGAATATAAAGGCTATAAATGGAGAACTACCTTTACCAACACAGTGTCCTCAATTTACTTGTCATCATGCTTTGAGGTTTTCAAAGATAAAGAGCTTTTGCACAGCTCAAAGTTGATAAAAATGGGTGAGAAAGATACTTTTGAAGAAATTCATATTCGAACTAGAGTTTTGGCTCAAGATTGGATTGATAAGAGTATCTGATAAAAAATGTTGCGTCAGCCAGCTGGAAAACTTAATGGAGTTTAGGATGAAGATATTTTTAGCAATTTTGATTCTATTGTTGACAGCTTGTGCTACAGCTCCAGTTAAACAAACAGCGATAGTTGATAAATCTGAATTATCTGCGGATGATCAATTAATTCGCAAGGGCGCGGAATTAGTGGCGGCGGGCAGCATTAAGCAGGCACTAAACAATTATTTCAATCCGGTAGTCGAGCGTTGCGAAGAGCTTGCTAAAAATTCGAATCGCAAATTGTTTGCCTCGCGTGGCCCTGTAGAAACTATTTACTACATGGCACTGGCATCGGCAGCGAAAATTGATGCAGATGCGCTATCGCCAACCTGTTCTCAAGCGCTCTATTTTAAAGGTTATGCAAGCTTGGACTTAGGGCAACCTGAAGAAGCCATGCAATCTATTCAAAAAGCCATTGAATGGTCGCCAGTCAATTCTAGGTATCTATCTGAATTAGGGCATTTGTATCAGTTAAATAAAGACTGGCAAAAGTCGCTCGAAACCTTTCAGCAATCTGAAGAATATGCAGAAACCTTTTCACCTAAAGCATCCAAAAGAGATGAGCTTGCAAGAGCCAAGCGAGGAGTAGGTTTTAATCTTATTGAACTTGGGAAGTTAGATGAAGCTGAAGCTAAATTTAAAGAGTGCCTTGCGTTAAATAAAGCAGATAAAACGGCTTTGGGTGAGCTTGAGTATATTAAGGTTCTGCGTAAAAAAGCGGCTTCGCAATAAGCTACAAAACAATGCGCGATGTATTATTTACGGTTTAAACTGCAGGATAGACATGTTGGGGTGCGCAAGCTTACCCCAACCTACAAATCGCAAATATCAAACTCTTTGTAAAATAATTTCTAATACCAGCTTGCTGCCAAAGTAGGCCAGCATCAAAAACAAAAAGCCTGCTAAAGTCCAGCGAATTGCGGTGTTGCCGCGCCAGCCCATTTTGTATTTGCCAAACAACAAAAATCCGTAGACTAACCAAGCCGCCATTGAAAATACTGTTTTATGCATAAGATGCTGCGCAAAAATATTATCCAGAAAAATAAAGCCGCTTACGATGGATAAAGTTAAGAGCAGTTCGCCAACCAAAACGAATTCAAACAGAAGCGCTTCCATGGTTTGCAATGGTGGCAAGTAGCGCAAATATTGCAGGCCAGAACGGTTTTTTAAATGGCGATTTTGGTACGACAGTAAAATGGCTTGCAGGGTGGCAATGGTTAATAAACTGTATGCAAGGATCGATAAAATAACATGGCTGGCGAGAGTGTAATTGAGTTGTAAAATCGTGCTTTGCGTATGGCTAAAAAGCGTGGTTGCAATCGCAATAGCAGAACAGGGCAATAAAAAGATAAACAAATTATGCAGCGCTTTTTTCAAACTGCTTAAGAGCACTATAGCGTTGATTACCCAAAAAATTTGCGATGACGCTGCAAAGAAGCTGAGCTGAACACCGCCGGGTTTTACGCTCACGCCATAAATTCCTACCGCGTGGATTGTGAGTGCAATAGCAACGCAGGCTAAAAAAGAAGGGAGATTTAAAGTTCTTTGCTGAAGAAGTTGGCGTGCTAAATAGATACCTAAAACAGTATAAAGAGTAGCAGCAGCGATATTAGCAAGAAGGAACAACATAAACAGACTCATTATTAAATAGGTGAGGAGGCAAATTAAACTGCTCCCCAATGATAAACAATCTCAACGGCGAGTTTGTCATAAGGTTGGCCTAATTGCCATGGCTGGGGTTGTTAGAGGGTTAATTAGAGAGATTAATTCAACAAGAATTGCCCCAGAAACTCGCCTATCAACAGATGTTTGGGGTTATAATCGCGGCCATTTTTCAGCTGTCGCGCCTGTGGCATAAGTCGGGTATAGGCAGCTTGGTCATTTAATCGACATAGATTGAGATAAGTTATGTTTGAGAATTTAACGGATCGTTTATCCCACACATTCCGCAGTATTACCGGCAAAGCGCGTTTAAGCGAAGATAACATTAAAGATGCCTTGCGCGATGTGCGTAAAGCCCTGCTAGAGGCCGACGTTGCACTGCCAGTGGTTAAATCTTTTATAGATACCGTTCGCAGCCGTGCCTTGGGTGCGCAAATCAGCAAAGCACTCAACCCCGGCCAGCAATTCCTTAAAATTGTTGAGAATGAACTTATCGCCACTATGGGGCAAGCCAATGAGCGCTTGAACCTCGCGCAGCAGCCGCCCGCGATTGTGTTGATGGCAGGTTTGCAAGGTGCAGGTAAAACCACCTCAGTTGCCAAGCTGGCTAAAT
>CAUOQW010000343.1:0-3809 GCA_963506825.1 uncultured Cellvibrio sp. | reverse complement strand
GAATTAGCTGGCATGCCACTTATGGTTAACGCAGGTTTGCGTTATGTGGTGACCGATGTTACTTCCATCGGCGTTGCAGGCGGTATTGAGTCGAAACTTGAAAGCGATTACGCCGAATGGTTGCCATCGGCAAATATGACACTGGAAGTGGTGGACGATTTTCTGATTCGTTTCAGCGCCAACAGAAATTTATCGCGCCCAGGTTTAGGCAGCATGACAGCTACCATTAACGCTACACCTATTAACGGAAATATTTCTGTCGGTAATCCTGGTCTTGATCCAACCATTGCAGATGCAGTTGATTTAGGCTTTGAATGGTATTTTGCAGAAGAGTCGGTACTGGGCTTAACCTTCTTCCACAAAAAAATCGACAGCTTTATTGTTAACGATGTGATTGTGTCTGGTTTGTCGCCCGATTTAAAAGCAATTATTGCCACTGCCTACCCGCAAACTGATCCAAGCTCGCCGTCATTTGATCCTAAAGGCGTTAGTCTCAATGACGAGTGGAATATTAGTACTCCCATCAATGGTGAAGGTGCGACTTTAAAAGGTTTCGAAATTTCCTATCAACAACCTTTCACTTTCTTACCCGAAGCTCTGCACGGCTTTGGTACTTTTGCCAACTACACCTATGTTGATTCTGAAATTACTTACGGCAATGGCGTTAAAGGCCCGCTGACCGGTTTGTCAGAAAATAGTTACAACTATGGTTTGTATTTTGAAAGAGAAAAATACGGTGCTCGTGTAGTGGTGAATACCCGTGATGACTACGTCACCGCGATTCCTGGCAGCGATAGAAATTTCTCAGAAAATACTACCGGCCCAGCGCGTATTGATATGTCAGCCTTCTACAATATTACTGACAGCATTAAATTGAGCTTGGAAGTCATTAACCTGACGGAAGAAGACGAAAGACTTTACACCACTGGCCCACAAAGCTCAGGCGGCGATTTGGATTTAGTGCGTGAAATTAATAATACCGGGCGTGAAATTAATCTTGGTATTAGGGCTACCTTTTAAAGCTTAGTGCTAGCTTTATTGAACAAGTCATCAACGCAAGTTGATGACTTTTTTTTAGCCGCAATAAGCCCAATAATTATGGGAAGGGTAATCATGAACAAAGCAATAGTAATGCTCGGGTTTTTAACAACATTATTTTTCAGTTCCACATCACACGCACAAGCTGCACAAAAAACCTCGCTCGAATGGACTGAATTAATGGCGAACTCCATTATGAAACGCCACCCCGAAGCCTGGACCATGCGCGAATTCAAGCAGCTTAAAGAACCGGAATGGGGCTATCCTTATTCGTTAGTACTTTATGGCTTTCAAAAACTCTATGTAAAAACAGGCGATGAAAAATATTTGGCCTATGCCAAAACCTTTGTCGATCAATTAATTGATGAGAAGGGTAAGATAAGCGGTTATACGCAGACAGATTTCAATATCGATTCCATAAATCCCGGCAAGCTGTTATTCCTGTTGCACAAAAAATATAACGATGAACGCTATTTAACCGCCATGAAATCCCTACGCGTACAGTTGCAATGGCAGCCGCGCACTAAAAGCGGTGGCTTCTGGCACAAAAATATTTACCCTTGGCAAATGTGGTTAGATGGCCTCTATATGGGCGCACCTTATTACGCGCAATACGCACAAGAATTTAAAGAGCCGACCGCTTCGTTTGACGATATTGCCAACCAATTTTTATTGATAGAAAGCAAAACTATTGATTCCAAAACCGGCCTGTTATATCACGCTTGGGACGAAAGTCATTTACAACAATGGGCGAATAAAAATACCGGGCTCTCGCCGCATTTTTGGTCGCGCTCTATGGGTTGGTATGCCATGGCTTTAGTCGATACGCTGGATTACTTTCCGCAAAATCATGCCAAGCGCAAAGAATTAATTAGATTATTAAATCAATTGGCGGAAGCCTTATTGAAAGTGCAACACCCAAGTCACTTGTGGTATCAGGTTACTGATCAGGGCGACCGCTACGGCAATTATTTAGAAACCTCGGGCAGTGCTATGTTTGCCTACGCCTTTGCCAAAGGCTACAACAAAAAATACTTGCCAGAGAAATACAAAAATATTTCCAGCAATATTTTTAATGCACTGGTAGCGCGCCACACTGAAATGGATGCCTCCGGCGGCCTGCATTTAACCAATACTTGCGGCAGTGCCGGTTTAGGTGGCGATCCTTATCGTAGTGGCACTTATGAATACTATATCAGTGAAGCCATACGCACTGATGACCCCCATGGCCTTGGCCCCTTTATTTTTGCTGGTGTAGAAATAGCCAGCTTTTCAAAGTAAGCAGGAAAAATAAATAGGTACCATAAGTGGGCTAACTAAACTAGCAAAAAAGTGAGCGAACCATGAATAAAACCAACATCAAATACAGCACAATTTTTATTTTATTACTGCAATTCTTTATTTTTTCGCAGGTACAGGCTGCCAGTGATTTTTATAAAAAATCTGACTGGAAACAGATGGATGTGATTCTAAAAAAAGTGGAATCCCCAAAAATCCCCAACAAGGATTTTGTGATCACCGATTTTGGCGCACAAGCGAATGCAACTACAGATTCACGCGCAGCTATTATGCGCACTATTGATGCAGCCGTTAAAGCCGGTGGTGGGCGCGTGGTTATTCCTGCGGGCAAATGGTTGTCCAATGGCCCCATTCACTTGCAAAGTTTTATTAATTTACATATAGCGGAAGGTGCAACCCTATTGTTTAGTGCTGCAACAAAAGATTATTTACCCGCGGTATTTACCCGCTGGGAGGGTACGGAAATTTATGGCTACTCACCGCTGATTTATGCCAATAAAGTAACTGATGTAGCTATTACCGGCACAGGTATTATTGATGGCAACAGCAAGAGTGAATTTCTCTCTTGGTCAAAACAGCAAGCACCCGACATAGCAATGCTGCGTAAAATGGGGTTTGATGGCGTGGCACTGGAAAAAAGACAATTTGGTGAAGGCCATTATTTGCGCCCGCCGCTCATTCAAATTGTGAATGCCACGCGTGTGCTCTTGCAAGATTATACTGCCACTAACTCACCTTTCTGGGTAAACCATTTGGTATACACCGATCACGCTCAAATGCGCCGCGTCAAAGTAGACAGTATGTTCTCCAACAACGACGGTATAGATGTGGATTCCGGCCGCTGGGTGGTAATTGAGGATAATCACTTTAAAACTGGCGATGATTCCATCGTGATTAAATCTGGCCGCGATTACGATGGCAGAAAAATTGGCCGCCCCAGTGAAAATATTCTAGTGCGAAATAATATTCTGGACGGTGAAGACGGCGTTGGTTTGGGCAGTGAAATGTCGGGCGGCATAAAAAATGTTTACTTTACCGATAACACTTATTTAAAAGGCACATCGGTATTTCGTTTGAAAGCCAATTTGGATCGAGGTGGTAGCGTAGAGCATGTGCGTATCCGCAATACTAAAATCGGCGAAGCAAAATATCTATTCTGGTTTGACTTGAGTTACGCGGCAGGTTATCTGGGCGGCAATTTCCCTTCCAAGTATCACGACATAGTGTTTGAAAATATCGTCGCAGAAAAAGTGGACACCTTTTTTATCGGCCATGCACCTGAAGCCCAACCGTTGGAGAACGTGCTCTTTAAAAATATTCAGGTGAAATCATCCAATCAGTTTATGGATTTCAAACACCTGAAAAATGTCACTTTTACTGACCTGCAGATTAACGGCCAAAAAGTCTCAGCGCAGTTTGATTAAGCCTGTCGCGAAGGGCACTTACTTAAGCTTCCGCTCACCCTGAGCGCG
>CAUOQW010000342.1:0-3809 GCA_963506825.1 uncultured Cellvibrio sp. | reverse complement strand
GTGCTTTATTGCTGGCCAATATGAGCGCACCTGCTCTAGCCAGCACTAAAAGTGCTGAAAAGTGCACTCCACATCTTGGTAATGCTTTTTTGCGTCACTGCCAAACCTGGGCCGCGGGTATTGAAGGCCAGCGTAAAGCCGATTTGGGCAATGGCACTTTCCTCAACCCGATTATGGCGGGCGACCATCCCGACCCTAGTGTTCTTAAGGACGGCGATGACTATTACATGACCTTCTCCTCCTTTGAAGCCTACCCTGCGCTGACGATTTGGCACTCCAAAGATTTGGTGAACTGGGAGCCTATAGGCGCTGCCTTACAGCAATATGTCGGCAGTATTTGGGCACCTGAGCTAACCAAACACAATGGCCGTTTCTACCTCTATATCCCCGCCAAATTTCCCGGCAACAACAATATCTATGTGATTCACGCCGACAATATTCGCGGCCCTTGGTCGGCCCCGGTAGCGCTCAACAATGACCGCATTGACCCCGGCCATATAGTGGGCGAAGACGGTAAACGCTATTTGTTCCTGTCTCACGGTGACCGCGTACAGCTTTCGGATGATGGTTTAAGCATCGTCGGCAAGATGGAACACGTTTACGACGGCTGGCAATATCCCGAAGAATGGGATGTAGAAAGCTACGCGCAAGAAGGCCCCAAGATGATGAAACACGGGGATTACTTTTATATGACCCTCGCGCTCGGCGGTACCGCTGGCCCACCAACTGGCCATATGGTGGTCTCGGCGCGCTCCAAATCTATCAACGGCCCTTGGGAGAATTCGCCCTATAACCCGATTATCCGCACCGAATCCGCCGCTGAAAAATGGTGGTCAAAAGGACATGCAACCTTAGTTGAAGGGCCGAACCATAAGGCCAAAAATGCGGATTGGTACATGATGTATCACGCCTATGAAAATGGCTTTCACAGCCTTGGTCGCCAAGCCTTGATGGCACCCATCGAATGGACCAAAGACGGTTGGTTTAAAGCCAAAGATCACGATGCTGGTAAGCCCATCGCCAAACCTAAAGGCGGTAGCGCAGTAGCTCACGGTATGGCGCTGTCAGATGATTTCAGCACCAACAAGTTTGGCTTGCAGTGGAGCTTTTACAAAGGCGACATCAAAGAGAACGAGCGCGTTAAATATAAAGACGGCGTGTTGGAGATTACCGCCAAAGGTACCTCGCCCAGCAACACCTCTCCGTTGACCTTTATTGTGGGCGACCAAGCTTACCAATTTGAAGTGGATATGGAGTTTGATGAGGATGCCCAAGCCGGTGCGCTCTTGTTCTACAACGATAAGCTCTACGGCGGTGTGGGTGTCAACAAGAAAGGTTTTGTGCTGCACCGTTACGGTATGGATCAGCGCACCACTTCCAAGCCTCAGGGCATGACCAATAAGCTGCGAATGCGAGTAACCAACAACCGCCATATCCTCACTATTCACACCAGTCATGATCAAGGTAAAAGCTGGCAAAAATACGGTGTGCAAATGGATGTGACTGGCTACAACCACAATGTGGGTTATGGCTTTATGAGTTTGCGCCCAGCAATTTATGCCGCAGGCACCGGGAAAGTTCGCTTTAGTAATTTGGTTTACCGCGCGCTGCCTTAGACATTTGCTATTTCGCGTAAGTGTTAAGAAGCATTGCTTAATAGGCGGTGCTTCTTAATAATTTAGCCTGTTTCTTAACAATATAGCCATCCTTCTTAAATCTATCCTTTCGCAATCACCCTCCTCAAATTTGCTACCTATTTACACCTAAGACAAAAAATCATACAAAATGTAAACGTTTACATTAAAAAAGTTTGAAAACCTGTTTATTGATGGAATTAACGCTTAGCCCCCCTAAATCCCAGCCACAGAATCCCTACATCAAGCGCCGAACCCAGAGTAATAGTCATAAAAACCACGAAAGCGCATCGTTAATTATGATGTAATCGGTTACTTTTGGTGTTTGCAGTGAAGGTAATCGTTTACATGAACTAATTGATGAGCTCAAAAACAGCGCTATTTTGTGTTTTCTTTAAATCCTAATTTAAAGGGATTTAATGTTATTTTTTTCTAATTTATAAATTTTAATTGGGACTAAAATTTAATTATCATGTTTATAATGAAAAAACTGTCCTAAAAAAATATTATGGTTTTAGGCGTGTTGTGGCTGGTTGACAAGCGCTTTAGCGCTAAGTATTACTGTGCTATCTGCACGGCCAATGGAGCCTATTGGCTGGTCTTTGCACTGCAAACCTAGCCAACTCCTACCGCAGCAGAATCATAATAAATACGGGAGAAATACATGAGCAACACGAAACCATTCCAAAAAAAATTAATGCCTTTAATGGTGTCACTCATTGCAGCGGGCAGCTCAAGCTTCGTATTTGCACAAGATGATGCCGTTGAAGAAATCGTAGTATCGGGCTATCGCGAGAGTTTGGCGAAAGCGTTGGATATTAAACGTAAAGACACCACCCAAGTAGATGCCATTGTGGCGGAAGATATCGGTAAATTCCCCGACATGAACTTGGCCGAATCACTGCAGCGTGTATCGGGCGTATCTATTGATCGCAGCGGCGGTGAAGGTCGTCAAATCTCTGTGCGCGGCTTGGGTTCGGATTTTACCCGTGTACGTTTGAACGGTATGGAGGCTCTCTCTACTGCTGGTCAAGGTTCCAGTGGGCCTAACAGAACTCGCGGTTTCGATTTCCAAACCTTTGCCTCTGAACTCTTCAGCGAAGTAAAAGTAAGCAAAACCCAAAATGCTGCCATGGATGAAGGTTCATTGGGCTCTACGGTAGACCTGCGCGCTGGCCGCCCCTTTGACTACAAAGG
The DNA here is from genome assembly GCA_963506825.1 of uncultured Cellvibrio sp. Lineage (GTDB taxonomy): Bacteria > Pseudomonadota > Gammaproteobacteria > Pseudomonadales > Cellvibrionaceae > Cellvibrio. Next base: position 978 of record CAUOQW010000342.1, on the reverse strand, counting down.
TTTTGCGGCGACTGCGAGCGTGCAAGGTACCTACAACGAATTGACTGAAAAGGCGAATCCACGTGTTTCTGCCTTGATTACTGACCAAAATGAAGACGGTACTTTTGGTGGTTTGCTGTCAGCGTCTTACAGCCAACGCAATATCGTTGAGCAAGGTTTTAACCCGATTCGGTTTGACTGGGGCAACGGCTCAGGTACTGCTGGCCAAGCCAACACCGGCGGGACAGTGACTGCAACCGCTAACCCTAACGCCATGTATGGTTTCTGTTCGCCAGTGGGCTATACCGGCGTGCAAGTTCCACGCAACCCGCTAGCCGCTGAAGTGGGCAACGCCACTAACCTCGCGCGCAACAACGGTTACGGTACCTTTGGTATTGATGCCAACAACTGTGCGACTGGTGTACCGCGTGCAGCCAATACTCCTGAAAATATCGCCGCTTATGAAACCGCCACCAACTCTTGGATGCCGCGTTACCCAGGTTGGCGTAGCACTACCCATGATTTGGAGCGTATTGGTATGACCGGCTCGCTGCAATTCAAGCCGACTGATGCAACCCTCATCAATTTTGATGTGCTCTACTCCAAGTACCACAAAGACTCACGCGAAGATACCTTGGGTGCCAACTTGCACCGTGCGGTGAATATCGGTGGTAAAGCGCAAATCGTGGTCAAGAAAGCCGAAGTGGATGATAAGAATCGCTTGATTTACGCTGAGCTTGATAATGTCGATTTCCGTACCGAATCTGCTCAAATTGAAGAAAGTACGGAGTTCGCGCAATACAGCTTGAGCTTGAGTCACGACTTTAATGACAGCTGGCATTTGGATACCAGCGTGGGTACTTCCAGTTCATCATTTGAAATGCCAAAGAATTCGCTGGTAAGTTTTGACAACACCAACCTCGATGGCTTTATCTGGGATGCGCGCAGCAGCTTGAAATCCCCGAAAATGACTTACCCCTTTGATTTGACCAGCGCCGC
>CAUOQW010000341.1:0-3815 GCA_963506825.1 uncultured Cellvibrio sp. | reverse complement strand
ACCCACGTTAATTCTCGCACTTACGGCTGCAACGTCATTGTTATCGGTGTGGCAAATTATTCGCAAGCCAGCCAGTTATGTTTTGCGTGGGGATTAATATGCTAAGTCGCCAAGATTTTATAATAGCATTTAATTCTTTGCTCAAAGCTAAAGGCTATGTTGTCACTGTAGTGCTTACATTGGGCATTACACTCGGTGCATTGGTGGCGATGTTTAATTTAAATTATCAATTGCTGGCCAAGCCATTACCTTATCCCGATCAAGAGCGACTCTATATCGCTGTTCCCAGTATTTATCATAATGGTCATCTTGAAGGATCTGGTTCTGCTCCTTATCCTGCATTGGTTGAAGCTTATAAAAGTAAGGACGAATATGTAGAACAAAAAGCACTGGTGAAATTAGGCCTAAATATTATTAGAGGCTTGCCAGATACGCCGCAAGTTAGAATCAGTTACCTCACCCCAGAATATTTATCGCTGCTGCAAGTACCTATGGCATTGGGGCGCAGTTTTAATGTGGATGAAGGTTTATATTCAAACGCACCAGTCGTGGTTCTGAGTTTTATTACTTGGCAAAAAATTTATAAGCAAGACCCCGATATTGTAGGTAAAACGCTACAAATAGGAGAGGTGAGTTTTAAAGTCATTGGTGTAACAGCCGAAGAATTTATGGAGCCACAATTTGATGGCGTTAGCTTGCCTACGGAATTGTGGCTGCCGTGGGATTATGCGGTTTTAGATGAGGATACTCGCCAGCATTGGGGGCAATTTAAAGGTGGGCAGCATATTGTTGGGAAATTGAAATTGGGCCAATCGCCGGAGATAGTTTCGCAAGCACTTTCCAAAAATCTCAATGCTCGTTTTCATGAGTGGCTCGCGGTGCAGCATTATTCTGGTGTAGATGTGAGTATTAGTTTTGAACTTAAAAGTTATCAGCAGGCAATCCTGGGCGATGTTAAGAGCCGCATTCTGTTGTTGTTCGCGGGTGCCTTGGCGCTATTGCTTATTGCCGCCGTAAATATTACTAATTTAATTTTGGCGCGAGTAAGTAATCAGCAGCGCAATATGGCAATTCAGGCGGCCATGGGCGCACAAAAATCACATTTGTTTAGTGGATTGCTGGCTGAAATTTTATGGTTAATTCTGTTGGTGATGGGGCTTGCACTAGCGGTGTCATTAGTGGGCGTTGAATTACTACAAACCTTTGCGAATGAACAATTACCACGGGTGGCAGAGTTGCACCTCAGTTGGCAAAGTTTAGTTTTTACTTTAGCAGTTAGTTTAGGTTTGGCTTTAATGTTTGCGTTTTTTGTCAGCCGCCAAATTAACTACCATGCTCTGAACAAGCTGTTGCAAACCAGTGGTAAGGGTACTGGTGTACAAATTTCTGTGAAAGTTCGTGCCTTGTTGATATTAAGCCAAGTGATGTTTACGGCAATATTGCTAACGGCGAGTCTGCAAATATTATTTCAATCTCTGCAGCACATTCGTCAACCATTGGGCTTTTCCGAAGAAAATATTTACCGCGTATCGCTCAATATTAGTTCGCAAACACAATTGCCTATTAGCCAACAACAAAAAAATATGCTTGTTGCGATTCGCAGTCATCTGCTGACACATCCAAAAATAGAGGGAGTTAGCTTGGCGAGTAGTGCACCGATAGCCTATAACGGCCTTACGGATTTTTTATCCAAAGAGCCAGATTATAAAAATCTTGAGCAGAACCTATCCACATTTGTGGATCAGGATTATTTATCCCTATTTGGTTTTAAATTTATAGCGGGGCGGAATTTTACTGCCGATGATTTTAGACAGGGCACTCACACCATAATTATTAATGAGACTTTAGCGCGTAAATTGCGGGCGGATGGCAATGTGTTAAACCATCGTTTTTACTGGAGAAACGGTGGTTCTGGTGGTGAGCTGAATGAGGTGATAGGCATAGTGCGAGACCTCAGTTTACCGGGTGTTCCTGAGAGATCAAGAATGTTTATGCCTTTTATTGCGCCGTTTAATGAGACTGAGTTAATGGTAAAATTAAAGCCGCAGCAAATAATAGCCAAACAAGAAATGAATGAAATTTTGGCTCAGGTGGATTCACGCTTTAAAGTAGCAGCGCTGAATAGTATGACGAAATTGCATAATGAATTAATTGCACACGCTATTCTGACGGCGAGTTTAACGGCAGCTTTAACATTACTAGCGCTTAGTCTCGCCGCTATAGGTGTGTACGGCGTGTTAAGTTATAGCGTGCAGTTACGTCGGTTTGAGTTGGGTATTCGTATGGCTGTTGGCGCGCGCCCCAATATTATTTTTTGGAAAGTACTAAAAGATAATATAACGCCTGTGATTATTGGTTTGCTTATGGCCGTAGTAGGGCTTATAGGTTTATGGCTGTGGATGCAAAAAACCAATTACAACATGGACACAAATGTATTGGGTTGGTTGCTGCCACCAATGTTAATTTTGTCGCTGACTGGTGCAACTTCATTATTGTCGGTATGGCAAATTATTCGTAAACCGGCGAGCGAGGTTTTGCGGGGGGATTGACCTTTGGTAATTAAATCCCCCTAGCTCCCTCTTTGAAAAAAGAGCTAGGGGAATACATGTTGTGTTACTTCTTCAAATTCAACAGTTTAAAGTATGCTGGCTTGGGTGCCATTTTACGGTCAAACAAAAGCGGGTAATTAGTGCGGCCGCGAATCGGGAAGTTGTTGAGCCAAGTTTCGGCATCGGTGGTGCCCCAAAGCGTAATGCGTTCAATTTTATCGCGATGTTTTAAATACAATTTAAAAATATCTTCGTAGCGTTTTGAGAGTTTTTCTTCAATATCTTTAGGTAAGCCTGCAATATAGGGATCGCGTGCGGGTGTGTATTCAAAGCGAGTAGAAATTTCCGCTGTAGGGAGATTCCACACCGACGGCAAGACATCAATATCCAACTCGGTGATGTGCGCACGCACGCCTGCATCTGCCAAGGCAATTAAGGTTTTTTCTATTTCTTCTATGCTCGGTGTATCTATACCAATATGTTCTTGCATGCCTACGCCGTGAATAGGAACGCCTTGCTTTTTAAATTTCTTCACCATGTTGACGATGAAATCCCGCTTCGCTGGGGTTTCAGTGTTGTAGTCGTTATAGATGAGGTGTGCTTTAGGGTCTACTTCATGTGCCATGTGAAATGCTTTGGCGATAAAATCTTCGCCCATAATGTTGTACCAAGGGCTTTTGCGCCATGAGCCATCGTCTTCTACGGCTTCGTTCACTACATCCCACGCGTTGATTCTGCCTTTGTAGCGACCGGCTAACACGCTGATGTGATCTTGCATTCTTTGTGTGAGTTTTTCTTTGCTAATTACGCCGCCTTTTTCATCTTGAAAAACCTCTTTCGGGACTTGGCTGTGCCACACCAATACATGGCCGAGTATGTACATTTTGTGCTTTTCACCGAACTCCACAAATTTATCGGCAACCGACCAATCCCACTCTTTGTTGTTGGGTCTAATGGGTTCCCATTTCATGCAGTTTTCAGCTGTAATTGCATTAAATTCCCGCGCCACTAACGCCAAGAGTGCTTTGTTATTGTCCTTGAACGTAGATGTGCTGAGCGCCGTGCCTATGCGAAAGTCGTCCTTATAATAATCTTTAATTCCTGTGCGTTCGGCTGCTGCTGCAATCGCATTGTTCTTAATACTTAAAAGCGCTACGGCAGCTGCGGCGCTTTGAACGAAATGGCGGCGTGAAATAGTCATGGTTGAACGTCTCTCTTATGGTCAGAATTTAGCTAAGGCTAGCAACTTCAAGGGGGGAGTCAATT
>CAUOQW010000340.1:0-3815 GCA_963506825.1 uncultured Cellvibrio sp. | reverse complement strand
GTATTGCACTAAAAACGGAATGCCCATGTAAACGCCATCTAACCACAACTGATTGGGGTAGGTGATGCGATGCCAAAACGCGCCCTCAGAGGTACGTGGGTGTTTCTTCAGCTGCGCGCGTAAATAATCAGCAGACTTGCGATATTTGGCTTTGTGCGTGCTGTTTTCCAAATTTATTAATACGCGGCCTGGATTGGTCAAATCGATACTGAACAAATCAGGTCTGAAGGTATGGATTTCACCTGCATCAGAAATAAAGGTGCCGGTCACAGATTCAGCGGCATCTTTGTAACGGCTATCGGGAGAGACTTCATTTAATTCTTGTAGCGCCATAATATGCAGGCCGCTCATATCGTAATCAAACTTGGTTTTGCGGTCGCGTACATCATCCCAAGTGCCATAACCAAAAGTAAAAGTCTTGCGCGCAATATCGGAATCCGCTAAACGTTTGCTCCACGCGAGTGCTTCATTGGCATCGAGTGTTTTTTTCTTTTCGCTTGCGCTTAAAGTGGTTTGCAATTCAATGCGGGTGGCTTTGGTGAGGCGCTCCACTTCTTGATCTAAATAAGCTTTAAATTCGGCTTCGGTTTTAATGCCGTTAATTTCTTTATCCCACACCGCGACAAAATAATATTCCAACCCAGCGTTGAGATTTTTCATTACGGTTACGTAAGAGCCAGCATCTTCAGTTTGTAATTCGCGATCGCCGCGTTTGAAAATAACCGCCATACCTAAGTAATCATCTGGGCTGCTTAAACTTTGTTTGCCCCAACTTGCGGCGTAAGTCCACGCGCTGCCAGAAACCACTTCATTGCCTAAAATTAATTTGGTGTCTTTGTGTTTAACAACACCAATAGCGATGTTAGGAATTTTTTCGGTTAACAATAATTTTGGATGAGTTTTAGTCTCTGCGGCAGTAGTCGGCGGTAAAGAAAGTGCCAAGCGCGTATGCGCTAAACGGCTGCCTGCATTCATGGAGATAGTGGACGATAAATCAGCCACTGTATTATTAACTTCCCACTGGTTGTATTTAATATTGAACGCGGAATAGAGTGCGCCATTTTCTACAATGGTGGCATCCCAGTTTTTTACTTTTGAAACCAAATCTACTGATTTTCCATTCCAAAAACCGTAGCCGCCAGTGCCGAGGGTTTTGCCAACTTTTAAAACGTCTTGGCCCCAAGGTGCATCGTGGTGATAGGTTTCATAATCTTTTTGGCCGACATCTTGTAGCACCATGTCATTGGTTTTTTTACCAAAGATATCAAAGCCATTGCGCCAATCTAAATAGACACGGTAGCCGACTTTATCAGATTCAATACCGGGGCCTTCATAACGAATGTAGTAAGAGTGATCCGTGTATTGTGGTGGTGGTGTAAATGTTTGTACGTTTTTAAAGTGAGTAAAGTTTTCATAAACTTTACCATTCCACTGGCCGCCTTCTTTAATAGAAATTTCGGCTTGGGTTTGTTTTTTGAGCGCGGGAGCTTTAATGCTGGCATCGCTCACAATTGTAAATGTGTGCGCTTGCGCAGGTGCAAAATCTGGGGTCACTAAAAGCGTGTCGGGCTTAGTGTCGTTGTTGGTATCAATCAGTTGGCTGGGTAAAATTTTACCGGCTTGTTGCGCCACTAAATATTTAGTTTTCGCGTCATCTTCAGCTAAACCTAAATCATAAAAAGAAAAATATAAAGGCTCTTGCGCACGCGCAAAATTGCTGGGGTTGGTGGCCTTAACCGTGGCTATATTGCTGGCCGCTATTGTGGGTGTTGCTGCGGGCGCGGTGGCTTTTTTGTCGGTAACACATGCCGTTAGTAAACAAGCGCTCATGAGCGTTAAGGCAAACAATTTGGATGACTGATATTTTTTCAATGGATTCCACCTGTTTTCGGTCGATGAATGATTGTCGTATGACCTTGTGAGCACTTACGTGCTTTTCTATTTTGAGTTAACGCGCAGTTGTAAAAGTATTGCTGTGAAAAAGTATAGTTTCAACAAACAAACAGGGATGCCGGTAAACCGGCATCCCTTTTTGTGGGAGGTTAATACAATCTAGCAGTTATCAGAATTTGTACTGAACACCAAGATTATATTGACGACCAGTATTGTGGTAGTAAGAAAGACGTTGATTACTTTCTTCACCAACCCATTGGTCATCTACTTCATCTGTCAAGTTAAGTGCTTCAAAGGTAAGCTTCCATTGATCATTAATGGTATACCCGAATGATGCATCCACGTTGAGCGTGCTATTTGTGCCATGCTCTGGGCTACCCTCTGTTCCAACTGCTTGAGTAATATAGCCACTGCGATCAGTTACAGCTACGCGACCGCTGAAGACATCATTTTCATAGTAAATGGTAACGGCGGAGGTTTCATCTGAAAGGCCGGTAAATGGTCTGGTTTTTACCACTTTACCCGTCACATCCAAATACTCGATATCAGACTTAACTCTAGTGTAAGAAATAATCGCACCAAAATTACTGAAAATTCCGGGTAAGAATGTGAAGGGTTGCTGGTAACTGATTTCGTAACCGGTCAAATCACCCCCCGGAGTATTTGAGGGCACAGTAAGTGCCCAGTCAACATTTTCATTACAGGATGATACGGGTTGTCCGGCCGCCAGACAGGCATTAACAGCAGCCTGAACAGGCAAGCCAGTGCTGGTATAAATGGTGGTACTTCTTGCGTTTGAAACAAAGCTTGCTATCTCTTTCTTGAAGAGTGTTATACCTACTAAGCCTTCGTCTGAAAAGTACCATTCTGCACCAAGGTCATAGCTCTTCGCTTTGGTTGGTTCCAGTGTTGGGTTGCCTGTGGTAATAGTGCGTGATGTACCTGCAACGGATACTGCAGTGGTAGGTACGATTTGATTTTGTGCTGCTCTGGAGATGCCTTCAGAGAAACTTGCTTTAAGCAGTAAGTCTTCAATGGGTTCTACGGTTAAATTAAAGGATGGCAAAGTGTCGGAGTAGCTATGTTCAAAGGTGACATATTCACGTGTTGGTAATGCACCATTTACCCAGCCGCTAGAGGCTTGATCGGTATCAAATTTGCGTACGCCAATATTACCGCGTACAGGTACAGTGCCTATGTCAAATTTGAAATCTACTTGAGCATATACCCCTAAGGTTTCTTCAGTTACTGCATAGGTGTTTGCGTAGTTTGGTACTACGGCAGCTTCAAAGAAATTGTACTCATCCATAATTAATGCGCGATTAGGAATTAACCATGGACGATCTGCGCCTAAGCCTGAGTCATATTCTTGAATATAAGCAGGGTTGGCAGTGAGTACTATCCCGTTTACACCTTCCCCGGAAGCGGGGAGGAATTGGCGAGTGTTAAAGTCAAAGTCTTTGTGATCAACACCAAATTTAAAGGTAAAGCCTTCTACAAAATCATATTCAAATGTGGCTGATTCTACTTGGCTTTCATTGAATGTTGCTTGTGGACGCTGACGCATGGCACCGGCTTTCCATGATGCTGGATTGTAAGCTGCATCGCCAAACGTCATAACTGGTTTTTCGTAATTGCGGAAATCGTAAGTGAACGATTGATTGTCTGCTTGCATCATCAGTGTATTTTGAATGGGGTTTTCAAAATCTGATCTGGTTTTTCCTATCATGGCATTCAGGCGGAAAGTATCGGTGAAATCTTGCTTCAGAGTGATGGTGCCTTGGGAGAAATCGGTACTCATTTCATCGTAGCGGTTTTCAGAGATCAGACGAACTCCACTCAAGCTTGCATAGGCCATGGTGTTATTGACGATGGCATAATCCAGCACGTTACCAGAGGTGCCATTGATACCGGGGTTTAAT
>CAUOQW010000339.1:0-3825 GCA_963506825.1 uncultured Cellvibrio sp. | reverse complement strand
GGTATAGCCCTTAGGATTTGGGCTTACCCACTGACCGGGAATACGGTTGCCCAATACAGGATCGGTTACTACGTTGGTGTTGCCGCCAAAACCATCCGCCAAATCGCCTTGGAAATAGTTGTTCAAGTTGTGCTGTGTGGCATCACCACGAACAAGACGAGTGCTAGCGGTTAATGGGCCGCCGTTGTCGTACTTCAATTCCAAGTTGAAATCTTGCGATGTAGAGAAGAACTCATTCACTTCAGAGTAAGACTGAACACGTCTCAAGGTCACATCATAGGTTTGCACGGTGCTGATATTGTTAACACCCGTTGCACGCGATTTAGTCGCATTAAAGAAATCAAACGGACCAGTCCATTTGTTCTCTGCAACTACGCCTGTTGCGCGGTTCCATTCATCTTGCTTGGTGTAGAAATAATCTGCCACCAACTCAAAACCTTCACCCAAGTCTGCTTGGAAAGAAGCATTCAAACCTTGGCGCTCACGCTCGGTAAACTTGTTGTAGGCAGAGAAGCCTTCAAAGCCCGCAAAGCGATCATTGTAATCACCATCGTTGTTACCGGTAATTAGCAGACCGTTGGGGTTTTTAGCGCCTTCGCCAAACATACCCATCCAACCAGTACCTTGGTTCCCCTGCTTACCTTCGTAGAAGTTAGCCAAGTTAGATTTGGAATAAGTACCCGCAACCAAAACACCGACAGTATCGTTTTTCCAGTTGATCAAGGCATTGGTGGAAGGGTCAACTTCTGCACTATCAAGACCATACTGAGCTTCAACGGCGGCACCACCGGTAAAGCCCTCATTGAAGTCAAAAGGACGACGGGTTTTCAAATTGATGGTGCCCGACAAACCGGAGTTCAACAGATTGCCTGTTGGCGACTTGATAACGTCTGCGCCTTTGAACAACTGTGAAGGAATATCGCCGAAGTTAGGCTGGAAAGTGGTGATTGAGTTCGCGCCCAAATAGGCTTCGCCATTCAATTGCGATGACACTTGTGGCAAACCACGCACGTTTACTGAACCGCCCTCACCCGCTGAACGACGGATTTGGATACCAGGAATACGTTGCAGCGAGTCAGAGATAGTTGCATCTGGCAACTTACCAATATCTTCTGCCGAAATAGAATCCACTACGCTTGCAGCATCACGCTTAGTGTTTACCGCACTCTCTTGTGCGCCCTTAACACCGAGCACAACAATTTCTTCAACGGCTGCATCTTGTGCAAACGCTGAAACACTCAAGCCAGCCAAAGCGTAAGACGCTATGGCGGAGGCTATGAGCTTCTTTTTAAAGCTTACAGATTTATTCATGGAGCTCTCCTTTGATCTTATTTGGTCAGGAATTAATTATTCTCACACGTCTAAAATTCAGCCAAAAACCACTCTCAAAAACTACTCTAAAGATGGGCCGAATTTATCGTCTCTTTCGCAAGAAACGATTTTTACCAGCTGCTGTTAGTCAGGTATTAGTCAGCTAATAAAAATGGGGGGCTGATGCTGTCAGTCATCCATCTGACTGGCCGCACCATAAATGCTCAGTCTTAACCCTAAATTTGCGCGACAAAGTACTACTAGGTGACAGCGCTGTCAATGAAACGGATACTCATTTATTAAAATATTCTATAAAACACTAATACATCTTTAAATGCCAAATACCCACAAAAAATACCTAAAATAACCATTTTTTTGGGATAAAAGCCTAAATTAAGGCAAGAGTTTTCGAACTGCCACAATTACTAACTAATAAAATCCACAAAAAAGTAATCGGTTACATATTTTTATGGCGAATTTGAACTAAAAAATGCCATAAGGCAAGCAAAATTTTCATTCTGCATTTACTTTTCTTAACGAAGCCAAAGGTTCGAATAACTGACCGGAAGAGTTTTATGGCAGGCATAAAAAAACCGCGCCCTGAGCAGGTGCGGTTTTTAATGGGAGGCAGAAAGCCAGGCCAGGTCTGGAAACCTTATTGCCCCACAGGCAACAATCTAAACTGCTGACAAATGGTATTTAAGTATGGCGCTTGCGCTAAAGGTGTGTGGTTGGCTACACCGCAACTCGCAACATCTATGGCTAAGCCCGATTGACGATTGCTGATTTTTTGGGTGCCGTTAGCCAAATGTTCCACCGCCCACTGCGCTGATTTATCACCGCAGGCAGACTCCACCAAAGCTACGCCGGGCACTATGGATTTATTGGCCACGCCTATACATTGTTTGTTGGTGTTTTGAATCGAGTAAAAGCCATTTTCAACGTGTACAAACTGCCAGCGCTGTGAGGCTTGCTTCTTCCATTCGTCGGTTTCGATAGTTGCTGGCGTCACTTTTGCTGACGATTTTTTAGCAGACGAATTACCTGTAGTAAGGCTCACAACCTTACCGCTTTGAGTGCTGGAAATTACCGTATCGCCAACCGGTTGAATGCGCCACGCCAAACAATCGCGTGTGCAATCTTTAGCGGTGAGCGCCTTGTAACTAAACTGATTGGTAATAGTTACCCAAGCAGATTGTGTTTCTGGTGCCGGTTCAATATTGGCAATTTTCCACTGCTGCGCGGACTTGTTGCTCCACGGCAACGCGGCATAATCTGACCCTTGCTGTGTTAAGAATAAGCCCTGCGCATTGCCTAAACGGTATTGACCATCCGTGGTGTAATCCAAAATCCAGCTGGAATTTTCGACAGTGCAAGCTGACTCAGCGATTTTAGCTTGGCCATTTTCAAGCACACTGCTCACACACATTTGATTAGCTTTATTAACCAATTGCACTTTGGTACCTAATACTTTGGCAACCATTGGGCCATTTTCACCAGAAGGCGATGTTAATTTTTGACCCGCAGCAGCAGGCTTACCAAAGTCTGGCAAAAGTTTGCCACTCGCGGTTGACCAGTCAAACTTTTGCGCGCGCAATGCGCGAGTGGGGCCACAGCCCTGCTCTGCCGTTGAGTTGCCGTGATACACCAACCAATCTTCTTTTTGATCGGGCGATTTAAAGAAACCATTGTGGCCTGGGCCAAATACGCCGTTAGCTTTTTCAAAGAAAGGTTTATCAATTTTATTCCAGGATTCTGGTTTGATTGGATCTGTACCGGTTAACTCCAACACACCCAATTTGTAATCTTGGGTATTACAAAAACTGGCTGAGAAAATAATAAAGGTCTTGCCATCTTTTTGCAGAACTTCTGGCCCTTCATTCACTTTCATTCCCACTTTTTCCCAATCATGGGTGGGGCGCGAAATAATGCTGCGTTCGCCCACAATCGTCCACGGGTTAGACATTTTTGCAATCCAAATTAATTGCTCATCTTTTTGCCATTCTGACCAGAGCAAATAAAGTTGGTTGTTTAAGGTTAAATAATTGCCATCAATATTCCAGGATTTTGGCATAGGCGAACCTTTGTAAGTGTAAGGCCCCATAGGGTCATCACCTTCACTTTCAATCACACTTAAATGCTGGCCATCAAAGTTATCTTTAGTGCCCGAGGTATACATGACATACCAGCGGTAACCATTGGGCGACATCAAACGGTGAAATTCAAATGCCCAAAAATTACAGCAGCGATCCGCTTCACTTTCTGACCAAATATTCACGGGAGTCGCCGTTGCTCAACCCGCAAGCGTGGGCGACTTACGCATTACTAACTGCGAAGTCCAAGTCGTCGTGGTTAAATAATAATTGCCGTTGTAATACTCCAACCAAGGGTCTGCACCATTCGGAATAATTGGGTTGGTGAAGCTGGGCACTTCATCAACCACAGAGGCAGGTGTAGCAGCCACAGGCTCGGGGGTTTTTACAGCTTGCTCGGCACAAGCGACCAAGAAAAGCC
>CAUOQW010000338.1:0-3832 GCA_963506825.1 uncultured Cellvibrio sp. | reverse complement strand
TCATTTTCTGAACGAAAAACGCGCACTGATAAAATTATTTTTGGCCACTGGGCTGCGCTTGAAGGTAGTGCCAATACTACCAATATTTACGCACTCGACACCGGTTGTGTGTGGGGTGGCGCACTGACAGCATTGCGATTAGAAGATGAAATGCGCTTCAGTTGTTTTTGTGATTCGTAACTCCTTTTAATAAAACCTTATTCATTTTACATTCAGTCACAACTGCTAACCTCCTTCCGTACCCAAATCCTAGCCATACTATTTCGGTTTTGGTTAACCTATTTGTTTTTATTAAGGAATTATTTATGAAGTTAAAATTAATGTTTGCCTCTATTGTTCTTGTGAGTTCCGGCTTTGCTATTGCAGATACTTATCAAGCAGAAGTAGGTGCTAGTGCAGCGCGTTGGGATGCAGATGGAATCAATAGTAGTTTGAATAATTATGAAGCTAACGGAAAATATTATTTTAATCTGGTGAAGACTGATAATTTGCCTTTGGCTGAGGCTGCTTATCTTGGTAAAAATAGTAATGCATTTTTAGTGGCTAGTCGTAATTATGGCCATGGTTTTTTTGCAGATAGCAAGAATTATTCCGGCGGTGTTGAAGTTTATATTCCTGAGAATTTTCTTTATATTAAAGTGGAAGGCGTTCATCAGCGATATGAAGGGGATTCCGATACCAGCGCACTCACCACTATAGGTCTTACGCCCCTTGATGGCTTGCGTGTAACGACCAGTTGGGATAGTGATGAAAGTTATCACGCCAATCTCGATGCAAAATATGTAACTGCACTTGGGAATGGTCAATATATAAATGTAGAAGCCAGTCTTGCCGACACAGATTTTGGTACCTATAAAGCGATTGGCGGTGACTATTATTTTGATAACACTTTCAGTGTAGGTGCCGAGGTTAGCGATAATGACCTTGGGACAAATTATCTGGTGCGCACCCGTAAATTTTTCACCGAGCAATTTAGCGGTGATTTAGCTTACGCAGACACTGAATTTGGCAATGTAGTTGCTCTAGGTGCGAGTTATAGATTTTAAGACATTGTGTTTTCGTTATAAAAAAGCCAGCAATTTGCTGGCTTTTTTATGTGCGTGTTAGGATCTTACAAATACTCTGCCACAATAACTCTATTTCTACCTTGATGCTTGGCGTCATAAAGTGCTTTGTCGGCATTGTTAAATAGTTGTTCTAGGGTTTCATTCGCATTTAAGGTGGCCACACCAAAACTGGCAGTGACTTGCACGTTGTCTTTAAATGCAAAACTGGCAATGAGTTCGCGAATTTTTTCAGCGATTAAACTCGCCTGTTCTATTTTGGTGTCGCGGCACAGCAATACAAATTCTTCACCGCCCCAGCGTGCAAACAAATCATTGCTGCGAATATGTTGCTTCACAATATTGGAGAGCGTAGATAAAACATAGTCGCCAACCGCGTGGCCGTGCACATCGTTGATTTTTTTGAAGTGATCTATATCAATTAATACCAGGGATAAGGGTTTTTTCTGGCTGCGCCATTCCCACAGGCCAATACGAATAGCATCTTCAATTCCTTGACGGTTAAATGCGCCAGTCAGCGAATCGGTTTTACTTTTTTCTTCAAGCTGCTTACTGCGTACGTCCAACAGGGAGTTGATTTCCAAGAGTTCTGATTCGCGTTTTTTCTGTGAGCGAACTTGGCTGTTGAGCGATGCAATTCGGTAACCCAGAAAAATCACAAAAACTCCCAGCCACGAACTCATGATAAATAAATACCATTTTTCAGTGGTGAGCCTTTGTCCGATTAGTTCTACTTTCTTTAATTGGAAATTATGCTCCCCTAGAGGATCTTTTGAGCCGGTTTGAACCTCAATCATAATGATGTTGTCGAATTGCGGATGCCTGAGCTTGGGCGGAATATTGAATTCAAGCAACCACCAGTCGGCCACAAAAAAATCCTTCAATGAGAATTCCAGCGGCTGGTCTTTCAGTAAATCGGTAGAGAATTCAATTTGGTTGTATTTTGTACTTGGCTCAATATCCACTGAGCTGTAGCGAGGGTCGAAATTACGTAAGTAGATACGTAAAGATTTGTTGGGGCCTTGGTAATCAAGCCAGAGGCGCACTTTGTTAAAGTGACTCAGGTCTAGCCCGTGTTCGCGTTTAGGGTCAAAGATAATTTCGAAGCCGCAATGTGGGTAGGCGTACTTATCTTTGAGAGTGCAACGCCATTGGAAGTTTTGTAGGTTCACTATTTCCGCATGACTGTTACCACCGGCGCGGCTGTCGTCATAAAGTTCAATAAGCTCGCCACTTTGTGGGGTGATAAGCATAGTCGCCTGCAGAATTTTCTTTTCTGCGACTATGGCTAAAAGTGTGAGCAATACCAGTACAACCAGTATTATTTCCAAGCGCCATTTGGACAGCATTATCAGCCTTCAGGTTGTTTGTTATTGCTGAAGACTAGCCAGAAAATGCCAAAACGCAACTGTACAAGAGGTATCAGGGCTGAGTAATGAGTGGAGTTTTGGAGGTTAAAGGCTTCGGTTTGAAGGTGTTAAACCGAAGCCCTCGGGTGGGTTAAAAGTCGAGATCTGAAATATCATCGTAACCGAGTTGGTCTTTAATGCGCTTGCGCTCCAAGCGATCTTCCAGTTTGCGGCGCATTTCAAGGGTGTGTTGGCTGGCTTCTTTGCCCGTTAGCTTAGGGGCCGGATCATCCTCAACTTCCATACTTGCATCGCCAATTAAATCCGAATCTTGAGTGTCTACATCAACAGACATGTGAGTGCTCCAGGTAACAGGGTGGTGTGGATAAATTTGACCCGCGCTATTTACCATAGGCCAAATTAAAAAAAAAGAAAAATATTAAAAAGTGCCTAGTTTTTTTCTTTTAGTACTTCTTGGGATTAATCAGAAACAATCCATGTTTCAACCTCTATAATGGTGGAGTTCTTAATGAGTGAGGCGTTGCTAGTGACAGAGTTGCAAACGGAAGGGCTGAGAGTGGAGTTACAGAAAGCCGTTGTGGGCTGGCGCGAATGGGTTAGCTTGCCGGATTTGGCGATTGCTCACATTAAAGCTAAGGTGGATACAGGTGCAAAAACCAGCGCCTTGCATGCCTTCTATGTGCGCCCCTTTGAGCGTGATGGCATGCCTTGGGTAAGATTTGGTGTGCATCCGTTACAGGCCACAGTTACACAAGTGGTTGAATGCGAAGCGCCGGTAAAAGATGTTCGCCGGGTAACCGATTCTGGCGGCCACGCCGAGATGCGCCCGGTAATTGAAACCACCTTGGTCATGCACGGTGAAACGCGGTTAATAGAGCTCACCCTTACTGATCGTGAAACTATGATGTTCCGTATGTTGCTGGGCCGCAGTGCGCTGAAACGGCGTTTTGTGGTAGATAGCGGCAAATCCTTTTTGCTGGGTGGGAATAAGTCCCAGCCGGTTCTCGAATGATTCATAGGCTTGTTTAAAGCTCTCTCGTTTTAAAGCCTTCCGTTGTTAAAACTTCGTTGTTGGATCATTTCATCTTTTTAGGTTTTTTATGAAAATAGCTATTCTGTCGCGCAACCGTCACCTCTATTCCACCAAGCGTTTGGTTGAGGCCTGCATTGCTCGCGGCCATGAGGTGCGCGTGATTGATATCCTCAAGTGCTACATGGATATCACGTCTTCCAACCCCTCTATTTGGTACATGGGCGAAGAGCTGCAAGGGTTTGATGCAGTTATACCGCGCATAGGTGCATCAGTCACGCACTATGGTTTGGCGGTAATCCGCCAGTTTGAAATGATGGGCGTCTATTGCCTAACGGAATCGGTTGCACTGGGACGTTCGCGGGATA
>CAUOQW010000337.1:0-3840 GCA_963506825.1 uncultured Cellvibrio sp. | reverse complement strand
GCTTCAATCGCTTGATGTAAACCTTCACTTAAACGGCGACCTTGCATGGTACGGCCAGTGTGCTCATCGATAAGCACCACTTGGTTATCTTGCACAATATATTCAATATCGCGGTGAAAAAGTGCGCGCGCTTTTAATGCCGAACCTACATGATGCAACAAAGTTAAATTGTTGGCAGCATAAAGGTTTTCATCTTGCTTCAACATGCCAGCTTTTATCAGCAATTCTTCCACATGCTGATGACCCTGCTCGGTAAGCTCAACTTGACGGCTTTTTTCATCCACCGAAAAATCACCCGGATCAGTGACAACTTTACGGTCACCATCTTCGCCATTATCGGTTTGCTGTTTTAATTTACTCACCAAAACATGCATACGCTTATACATTTCCGAGCTGTTTTCAGCATGACCAGAAATAATTAATGGCGTACGCGCTTCGTCAATTAAAATCGAATCCACTTCATCAATTACAGCAAAGTTTAATGGGCGCTGTACTTTATCGGCACGGTTGAGCGCCATGTTATCGCGCAAATAATCGAAGCCATATTCATTGTTGGTGCCATAAGTAATGTCAGAATTGTAGGCTTCACGTTTAACGTCTGAAGGTTGCATCGACAAAATAACGCCAACACTCATACCCAAAAACTCATAAACAGGACGCATCCAATTCGCATCGCGGCTTGCGAGATAATCGTTCACGGTCACGATATGTACGCCCTTGCCAGCCAAGGCATGAAGATAACTTGGCAAGGTCGATACCAAGGTTTTACCTTCACCGGTACGCATCTCAGCGATACGGCCTTCGTGCAAACTCATACCACCAATTAATTGCACATCGAAATGGCGCATATTCATTACGCGACGGCTCGCCTCACGCA
Source organism: uncultured Cellvibrio sp. (assembly GCA_963506825.1). Taxonomy (GTDB): domain Bacteria; phylum Pseudomonadota; class Gammaproteobacteria; order Pseudomonadales; family Cellvibrionaceae; genus Cellvibrio. The sequence goes on along the minus strand of CAUOQW010000337.1, from coordinate 2,963 downwards.
CTACCGCAAAGGCTTCTGGCAATAAATTATCGAGGGTTTCACCTTTTTGATAACGATCGCGGAATTCATGTGTTTTTGCTTTTAGCTGCTCATCACTCAAAGCTTGCATTGCAGGCTCTAGCGCATTAATTCGAACAACGTTTTTACCCATACGCTTAAGTTCGCGCTCATTTTTTGAACCAAACAAAGACTTCAACAACTTGTTTAACATTTTTATTACCATCAATTACAAAACGAAAAAGAGTAACGCCAAGTAATGCTCAGCACGATTACTCGACAGAAATTGGGGAGGCGTAAGCCTAGGGGATAAAATTAGCGGCTAGCGGTATGAAGGTAGGTTGCGGGATCTACCACGCGACCATTTTTATAGACTTCGAAGTGAACATGCGGCGCAGTAGAGCGACCAGTTGAACCAACCAGCGCGATGATTTGACCTTTCTTAACCACATCACCCGTTTTTACCAAATTGATTTTGTTGTGTGCATAGCGAGTCTCGAAACCCGTACCATGACTAACCTCAATCAGATTCCCATAATCATTGGTTAAAGACGATGAGGTAACTACACCCGCCGCGACCGCAGTAATAGCGGTGCCCGCAGGGGCAGTAAAATCCATACCGGAATGGAATTCTTGCTTACCATTAAAAGGATCTGTGCGGTAACCAAAAGTCGATGACATATAGCCATTTTCTATCGGCAAAGTGTCAAATAAGGCTTCTACATCAAAGCTGCGAGATATAAGAATAGAATCGAGTGCCTTAAATTGCTGCTCACGATTTTGAACATGCTGCGAAAGCTGATCAACTGCCAGCAAAAAGTTCGCAGACGCTGTGCTACCAATATTAAGGTTATTTAGCGGGCCGCCAATGCCGGGAGGCTGGCTAAAATCAAATTCGCCTTTATCTAATTTCGCGACCTTTGTTAGTCGCTCACCGACGGCATCCAAACGCACTAAGCGCGCCTGCAGTTCGGCTACTTTTGCAGTAAGCGCAGCTACTTGCCCTTCACTTTGCTTGCGGGATTTTTCAAGTTTATCTTTTTGTTCTGCTTGGCTTGTGCCCCAGCTCAAGGCATCCGCATTGAAAGCATCTTTTTTGTCGAAGTTAACCAGCCAATTGTAGCCCCAGGCTCCGACAACCGTTGGAATCCCCAATAAACAGACAGACAGCAACGCACGCGTCCAACCACCAAGGGTTAGGCTGCGGGTTTGGCCATGATCTGAATTGAGGATGATAATTTTCATTTAACGATGATTTTTCACAAAGAGCCGAGCTCTACTGTATTGGCAAACCTAACAAGCACTAATTCACAACGGCTTGTATAGTAGCGAACATAAAAATATTACTTAAAAATCAGCAAGTTATAGTAGCTGTATGATTTTTTAAGGACAAGCAAACCGAAAGCCGCGTACTCTTTATAGTACGCGGGGGCGAAATATCTCATAGTAGGGAGGTAATTTCCAACAAAAGTTGACTCGCCCTACACAAAGAAAGCAAGCCAATTTTAGATACTAAGCAGCAGAGGCCGCCTGAGAATAGGCAATAGGAACATCGGACGCTTCGTCAAAAGTTACATATTCCCATGCATCTTTTTGCTCCATCAACAACCGCAAAGCTCGGTTGTTTAATGAGTGACCAGACTTGTGCGCACGGTATTCGCACAGCAAACTGTTGCCGAGCAGATACAAATCACCTATAGCATCCAGCACTTTATGCTTCACAAACTCATCTTCGTAACGCAAACCGTCTTCGTTCAAGATGCGGTACTCATCCACCACAATAGCGTTATCCATACTGCCACCCTGCGCCAAGCCTTTTGAGCGTAGATATTCAATTTCATGCATAAAGCCAAAAGTACGGGCACGGCTAATGTCTTTTACGAATGAACCACTGGAGAAGTCGACGGTGGTTTCCAAATTGCGGCCTTGGAAAACGGGCAAATCGAAAGCAATTGAAAAATTAACCTTAAATCCATCACAGGGGAGGAAAGTGGCGACTTTATCGCCATCTTTAAGAGTTACTTCTTTGAGAACACGCACGAACTTTTTATAGGCCGGTTGCTCTTGAATTCCTGCAGACTGCAACAGGAATACAAATGGTCCAGCACTGCCATCCATAATAGGAACTTCAGGTGCATCAAGCTCTACCAGCGCATTATCAATGCCCAAGCCAGCCATAGCAGAGAGTATGTGCTCTACGGTTGACACACGTACATCGCCCGCGATAAGACAGGTGGACAAGGTGGTTTCACCCACATTATGGGCAATTGCTTTGATTTCGACAGGGGGATTTAAATCGACACGGCGAAAAATAATACCGGTATCAATATCAGCAGGATGCAGCGTTAAATAGATTTTTTGACCGGTATGAAGGCCAACACCTGTTGCACGAATAGTGTTTTTGAGTGTTCGTTGTTTAATCATGGAAGCATAGCCCTTTAAAAAACTAAAGCGTGTTCAAAATACCCAAGTAGTGGGAAGCGCAGACTTCTGGGAATTCTACCTGAGTATTCTGAACAAACCCTGACGGCCTAGCCCAGCCATCAGAATTTTGTGGGGCCATATTACCATATGAGCAAAGACAGGCCAGTTAAGCGACGCAATCGTGCCCATAGCCAAACTTAAAAGTTAAAGCTTAAAACTAATCCGCTTGGCGACGTAAAAATGCTGGAATATCAAGATATTCCAAGTCTTTATCCGCTAAAGGCGCTGCTGCGACTGCATGCGAAGATGCGTTTGCACGCAAATGCGCTGGGCGATCCAAAGCGCTGTAGTCGATTTGACCTGAACTGCGGCGAGTATTATCGATCACCACTTTAGTTGTCGCAGGTTTGGCAAGCTCTTTTGGCGCCGGAGCCGCAACTTGACCAACCATACCCAAGCCAGTTGCCACTACAGTTACGCGCAACTCATTGGTCATTTCTGGGTCGATTACAGTACCTACCACGACAGTTGCATCACCTGAT
>CAUOQW010000336.1:0-3886 GCA_963506825.1 uncultured Cellvibrio sp. | reverse complement strand
GTTATTGCAGAGCGACTCATTGTGGGTAGCGAGTTTACGGTAGCGATTCTTGATGGTGAGGCTTTGCCGCCGATCAAGCTGGAAACGGATCATACTTTTTACGACTTCAATGCAAAATATATTGCCAATGACACTCGCTACATTTGCCCTTGCGGATTAGATGCTGAAAAAGAAGCTGAACTAAAACAGCTGGCGCTGGCTGCATTTGATGCTGTGGGTTGCGAAGGTTGGGGGCGAGTGGATGTAATGGCTGATAAAGCCATGAATTTTTATTTGCTGGAAGTAAATACCTTGCCTGGTATGACAAGCCATAGTTTGGTGCCCATGGCAGCGAAAGCGCGCGGTTTAAGTTTTAGTGAATTGGTGTTGACCATTTTGCGTGCTGGCTTGTGATGAGTTTTTATTAATACGCATGAAAAATAAGCCGCCTCTTAATTATCCAGGTCATAGTCAGAGTTCAGACCGTTCACCTGTTTCCGACAGATTAGTTGGCGCTAATCGCCTGTTTGAGCGAGATGTACTGATGCAAGATGAGCCGCGCCGCGAACCGCGGGTGCGTTCTTCCATCATTGGCGATAAAAAGTTAACGGCGCATGATGTTGTCTCTGCGACAAAAGCAAGCGTGAAAAAAGCAGATGCGAAAACGGAAGTTCGTAAAGAAAATCGACTTTTGGGGCGCAATGCGACGCAAAACAAAAGTGCAGAGAGTGAAAAAACTAGTCGTGTAGTTTTCGATGACCCTATTTTGCCGCGTGCAGATTCGAATTTGCGCAGAGAGAGGGGTTATAACAAGGTTTCGCCACACAGCAACAGTACTAAGACATCCTCGTCTAACAAAATGAGTGCGGTGGATGAGGTTAGGGCTAAGGTTTCGCGCAAAATTATTTATCGTGGTTTGGGTTTGTTTTTGCTCTTGTCCTCGTTTGCGGGCATTGCGTATTTTACTACCGAACCTGTAACGCGATTGTTAGAGCGGCCCCTAAAAAGTGTTGCAGTAGAGGGGCAGTTTCAGTTTTTACCAAAAGATCGAGCCATGGAGTTAATTGAAAAAGAAATCGATGGTGATTTCTTGCAGTTAAATTTAGGCCGATTGAAAAGTGAACTTGAACAAGACCCTTGGGTAGATCATGTTTATTTGAGTCGTCGCTGGCCAGATACACTTGTAGTGAAAATTGCGGAGCAAACTCCGATTGCAAGATGGGATGCAAATGGGTTTTTAAATCAGCGCGGTGAAATTATCCGCGTAACTGAAACAGATAAGCTTTTAGGCTTACCTTGGTTGCAGGGAAATGAAATAAATGCGCGTGAAATTATGCAGCAATATCAAGATTTATCGACGCTCTTAAGGTCGCGCGGACTCGAAATAGTGGCGTTAAAGTGCGATAACAAAAAATCTTGGCGGCTAACACTAAAAAATGATAAAGAAATCGCAATTGGACGTGAAGAAGTGATGGAAAAATTGCGTAGATTTGTTACTGTATACGATAAATTTTTAAGCAGTGTTTGGGGCGATGTAAAAACGATAGACGTAAGGTATTCCAACGGTGTTTCAGTGCAGTGGATGCCTGATTCTGAGATGGCAAAAAAGTACCTGAAGTCTGAAATAAACATGCCCACAAAATAATTTACTGAAGTGGCTGCGGTATAAAAATAAAAAGTGGTCTTCCAGCTTGAAGATCGGATTAATGAGGTTGACCTAATGGCAAGTAGTAGTGACAACAAAATGATTGTAGGCCTGGATATTGGAACATCCAAGGTTGTTGCTATCGTTGGCGCTATTACGCCTGAAGGTATTTTAGAAATCGCAGGTATTGGCTCGCATCGTTCAACCGGTTTGAAAAAAGGTGTTGTAGTGAATATCGAGTCGACTGTGTTGTCGATTCAACGTGCGGTTGAAGAAGCAGAGTTGATGGCCGGTTGCCAAATTCATTCTGTTTACGCCGGTATCGCGGGCAGCCATATTCGCAGTTTGAATTCTCACGGTATTGTGGCAATTCGCGATCGTGAAGTTTTCCCGCAGGATTTAGAGCGTGTAATTGATGCTGCTCAAGCTGTGGCAATTCCTGCTGATCAAAAAATACTCCATATTTTGCCGCAAGAGTTTTTGATTGATGATCAAGATGGCGTGAAAGAGCCATTGGGTATGTCGGGCGTGCGCCTCGAAGCTAAAGTGCACTTGGTAACTTGTGCCGTAAACGCAGCGCAAAACATTGAAAAGTGTATTCGTCGCTGTGGTCTTGAAGTTGAAGATATTATTTTGGAACAGTTGGCGTCTAGTTATGCCGTGCTGACTGACGATGAAAAAGAATTAGGCGTGTGTGTTGTTGATATCGGCGGTGGCACCACTGATATCGCAATTTTTAAAGATGGCGCTATTCGTCACACGGGTGTTATCCCCATTGCGGGCGACCAAGTGACTAACGATATCGCCATGGCATTGCGCACACCAACGCCCAATGCTGAAGAAATCAAAATTAAATATGCCTGTGCGCTGGCAAAATTAACCAGTCCAGATGAAACCATTAAAGTACCGAGTGTTGGAGATCGCCAACCGCGCGATTTATCTCGCCAAGCGCTGGCTGAAGTTGTTGAGCCACGTTACGACGAATTATTCACTTTGGTGCAATCAGAATTGCGCCGCAGTGGTTACGAAGATTTAATTGCCGCCGGTATTGTGTTGACGGGTGGCACTTCCAAAATGGAAGGTGTAGTGGAGTTGGCAGAAGAGATTTTCCATATGCCGGTACGTTTGGGCGCTCCACAAAATGTGCGCGGTTTGTCGGATATTGTGAATAACCCAATTTATTCGACGGCGGTAGGCTTATTGATTTATGCGATGAAGCAACAGCATCAAGACAGCGGCCGTGCAGCGCATCATGTAAAAGATACTCAAGGTTCAATTTTCGGAAAGCTAAAAAAGCTGTTCCAAAGTAACTTTTGATAAAAGGCTTATTTTGAAAAAAGCTTAAAGGTAAGTTTCCAGTGTATTCGTTTTTAATATTTTATTTTTCGCAGACTGTTAAGGGAAAAGGGGAGTGGCCATGTTTGAATTAGTAGATAGCATTCATCAAAGCGCTGTAATCAAAGTTATCGGTGTGGGCGGTGGCGGCGGTAACGCTGTTAAGCACATGATTGCGAACAAAGTAGAAGGCGTAGAATTTATTTGCGCTAATACTGACGCGCAAGCACTGAAAGACATTGATGCACGCACAGTATTACAACTCGGTAGCACCATGACTAAAGGTCTGGGTGCCGGTGCGAACCCAGAAGTTGGCCGTCAGGCCGCAATGGAAGATCGCGAGCGTATCGCCGAAGTATTGCGCGGTGCGGATATGGTGTTCATCGCTGCAGGTATGGGCGGTGGTACTGGAACAGGTGGCGCGCCAGTAATTGCGGAAGTTGCGCGCGAACTGGGCATTTTGACTGTTGCGGTTGTAACCAAGCCGTTCCCGTTCGAGGGTCGCAAGCGTATGGCAATCGCCGATGCGGGCATCAAAGAATTGGGCGAGCGTGTTGACTCTTTAATCACCATTCCAAACGAAAAATTGTTATCTGTGTTGGGCAAACAAACGTCATTGTTGGATGCTTTCAAGGCGGCTAACAATGTATTGCTTGGCGCTGTTCAAGGTATTGCTGACCTAATTATTCGCCCTGGTATGGTTAACGTGGATTTCGCCGACGTGCGTACCGTTATGTCTGAAATGGGCTTGGCAATGATGGGTACTGGTCGTGCAAGCGGTGAGAACCGTGCGCGTGAAGCAGCTGAAGCGGCGATCCGCAGCCCATTGTTGGAAGACGTAAATTTACAAGGCGCTCGTGGTATTCTGGTCAATATTACGGCCGGCATCGACGTGTCTTTGGGTGAATACTCTGAGGTTGGTAGCAT
>CAUOQW010000335.1:0-3888 GCA_963506825.1 uncultured Cellvibrio sp. | reverse complement strand
TGGCTTTTTGTTAATGTTTTTTAACAAGTATTGACGAATTAACTGCTGCGTTCTCCCATAAGCCTCACCTATGTTGGTTGTTAGCATAAATGCATAACCTGTGTTTAATTCGGGAATATAAATGAATTCAGTTAATGCTCCGGGTAACTGACCACCGTGGCCATAGAGGGCGAGATTGGCATTGTCATTGCCAAAAATTTGATGCGTTAAGCCGTAGCCTGAAGCAATACCTTGTTTTGCTCCTAAAGTTGTTTGCGGTGTTTGCATGCTATAAATGGATTCTGGTGACAAGACAATCTGATTATTAATGCGGCCTTTCTGAATAAAAAATTGTAGAAGTTGTGCCATATCTTTGGGGGAAGAATTTAAAGAGGATGAAGGCCTCGAATACATTTGCGCATATTCTTGCGGTCTATTATTAACGTAGGGTGTTGCTGCGTGCTGTAAATAGTTGGCTGTTTTAAAGAACGTAGATGAATTCATTTGTAGTGGATTAAAGAAATTTTCTTGCACAAAATCTTCATACTTTTGATGCGCTATTTTTTCAACAACATAGGCAGCTACAACGGGCCCCGTATTACTGTAAGCATGGCGAGTACCTGGCACCCAACGCGATTTTCTGGCTTTAATGCGGACGGCATCGGCCAGACCTTCCTGCAGACTCATGGAGTCAGGTGCTTCATTGGCGTACTCTGCGGGAATGGTATCCCAGCCAGTAGTATGTTCCAGCAAATGCCCAATCAATATAGGATTGGTTGCTTCCCACTGGTTTTCAAAGGCGATTTCGGGTGCGATGTCATGTAGTTTATCGTTTAAACGTAACTTACCTTCTTCGACGAGTTTAAGTACTGATAAACCCGCAAACATTTTGGATGCTGAGCCAATACGGAATAGGCTATTTTCATCAGCTTTAATATGTTTTTCTCTATTCTCCTCACCTAAACCTGCAACCCAAACAGAGCCATCTTGATTAACAATTGAAACTCCGATTGCTGCGGTGCCAGTTCCCGTGCGAATTTTTTCAAGTTCTACTTTTAACTCCGCGAATGTTTCGGGGTTTATTTTTTCTGGCGGTTGCGTGATGGTTGTTTCAGCGTGTAATGGCTGCACTAAAAAAACAAATAAAAAGCAAGCCGTTATGAATTTTAAAGAGATAGTTTGCATAGTGATTTCCTTTGGTGAGGAATGCAGTTTATATCCCTTACAGTGAGACGATTTGTAAAAGGTGCCGATTGGCGTAATGCGGGTTTAAATGGCTGCAATCAATTACAGAGTCCATCTTATTAACTCTACTGACTTCTGGCGCGCATCCAACTCCTTGCAGCTGGATGAAACCATTGGCATCTATGTCGCCCCCATTATGAATTCACCACAGCATTTAATTCTGCTCAACAACAAGCACCCACTCGTCCCCATGAGCACCTTGCGCGCCGGTTATAGATTGGTGCTGCACGGATTATCCACCGAAATGTTGCATGCGCTGTTAATGGAAATGAAAAAGAACGCGACTGAATAGAATGCTGTGCGTAAAAATCCGAATCTTAGAAAATAGATTCGGATTTTTGTTGGGCGATATTTTTACATTTAGCAGAGAAGCTTTAGTTTTAATTTCAGCGCGATAAACATCCTTGTTAGAAATAAAACTAAAAGACGTACTGAATACCAAAAGAGGGAAGGAAGGGTAGCCAGTTATCAAATTGAGGCACGGCTTTACCTTTCGAATCATTACCTGAAAATTCAGCTTGGTATTGGGTGCAGCAAGGATTTTCGCTGTCTAATAAATTAAAAATTTCAAGATAGTATTGCAACAAATTTCCATTGGCCAAAGCTTGTTTCCTGGAGATACGCACGTCCAGTCGTGAATAGCCATCTTGTCGATAAGTATTGTACTTTTCAAAATCAGGTTTAACCGCATTATTATTACGTGCTTGTCGGGAATCGATCATGGCAGGTGTTGTTGGCCAGCCGGAGCGAATCATCCCGCTCAGATTAAAATGCCACTCCGCGTATTTCCATTCAAATCCCACATTAAAAACATTTTCTTGATCCCAGCTGCGAGGTGCCTCTTCACCATTTAGGGAATCATTGGCTTTACTATAGGTGTAATTTGCCCAAGTAGAAAAATGCTTTTGGTTGTTGTAAGTAATCCCAATTTCTATACCTTCTGACTTTGCAGATTCTGGAGAAATTCGTACCCAGTCATTACTTGCTTCCTTAATAATTTTTTCAATATTGGGATACAGGCTTTCATACCGCGGAATCAATTCGGAATATTTTTTCTGATAAATATCCATGCGTATTGCTATTTTTTCATTCAGTTTGTGATGCAGACCTATGATGCTATGTTCCGCCAACTGACTAGGGTGAAATTCAAGGTCATCATCGCCGGGGTATAGATCATCTATGGCTTGTGCTTGATAAAACTTGCCCCAGGAAAAATTGAGTTGGCTTGAATCGGTAAGGTTGTAGACGGCATTAAAACGTGGGCTAAATACAGGCGAGTCGTCCAATGCGACGTAAGTATGCTCGCTCCAGCGTCCACCTAGTTCAGTCACCCATTTTTCTGAAATCTTATAGCGCCAGGCGATATAAGCAGCACGATCTTGTCCTTCCGGATTCAGATTGGCCTGATGATAAGTGCTTTCCATATGCAAAGAATTTTCATGATAGGGCGCAACATGGACTGCAAGAAAGTAATCGTATGTTGCGCTGAGGTCTTTTATATCCATACCCCACTTAAGCATATGTTTCGGATTAAGCGTGGCTACCCAATCTGATTTAAATCCAAGCGCTTGATACTTTCTGTTATCTTGCCAAATAACATCCGGATCTTCGTAGTAGCCTTGCATTTCATGATTGAAATCCGTTAAGGATAAGGCATTTTTTGCTTCAATAAAATCACCGATATGACTGTGTAAATTCATCCAGATATTGTTGTTCCATGACTCCTCATTCATATAGATGTGTTTTTTGGGAGCTTTATCCTCCCAAAAGAAAACATCTTTAGCGAGTAGTAAATTAACGCTCAGTTTATGGTCATCGTTTAATTCAAAATCTGTTTTTGCAAACAAATCGCTATAGCGAGGTTGAATATCTGCTTCAGCGCCAGCCAACTCAAATACCAAATCCAGGTAGCCACCCCGTAATGATCCGTACCAGCCGCCAGAATTATTATTAAATTGACCACTTGTTTGAGCAAATGCGGTTAAGAAGCTGAGACCAACTCGCGACTTTACTTCATTCGCGTCCATGCTTTTGATATCAATAATAGCGCTGCTTTTGTCCGCATATTCGGCGGTATAACCGCCCGATAAAACATCTGCTGAGGCAATCAGGTTTGCGTCAACAATACTACCCAAACCATCCATGCCTTTGAAATACCACGGCTTATGCAATTCCAAACCATCAATCACCATAGCCATTTCATTTTGTTCACCGCCGCGCATATTAATTTTAGGGGAAAAGTCGCCAGATGAAGCGCCGGGGAGTTGACGAAATACACGAGCTATATCGTCACCAATATGCGGCATGGTTTCAATTTGTTCTCTTTCAAAAAATGTTTTTTGTGAGGTGCTGTTATGCATAATCTGGTAGCTGCTACCAATAATTATAATATTTTCAATATCGGACGAAGCGGTACGATTAACATGGATGCTCCACCAATTATTTTTAGTATTTATAACAACAGGTATTTCTGCTTTGTTTATTTTTATAGTAGGTTTTAGTGTGGGTGCGTGGTGTTGACCAAGAATATAAAAGCAATTGCTTGGCGATAAAGTAACTCTGTCGCTCACGCCGTCAAAGTTAATATCTGAGTAAGTTGTATCTTGTTGTTCTACATCAATAAATTTACCCGCAATATAGGCTGGAGTTGGAGTTCGGTTAATC
>CAUOQW010000334.1:0-3889 GCA_963506825.1 uncultured Cellvibrio sp. | reverse complement strand
CCGCCATACATCGTTACCAATTGGGTAAAACTGCATTCGCAGGGTTTGATGTTCTCAAGCAAGCCTTTGCGTTGAAGCAGCAACAAATACCCAGTGCCTCCAATACCTTTGAGCAATTGCTGTTGAGCTCTCTTGTGTATGTGAACCCAGATGCTATTTCACCAAAAGCCAGCCGCGTCATGCCTTACAAGATGGAGCTGCAAAACCAAGCCACTACACCGGTAAATGCCAAGGTTATTCTCACGCTGAGTAATGGGTTGAAGATGATGAATGCCCAAGGCTTTACTGCATCGACCACCGCTGGTGAATGGGTTTACACCACCACCTTAGCGGGCAATGCATCTACCGCACAAAAGCTCTATGTCCAGCTGCCAAAGGATGTTGCCAAAACGGAACAGATCAGGCTGCGCGTTCAAACCGGTGATGGCGATACCGCCGTTATTCGAGTCGATAAAAACTACTCGATCACCACTCAGTAAGCCCAAACAAAACAACAACGATATGGCAGCTTCCCCTAAGAATCAGGGGAAGCCTTGCAACAGGATTGGATTAAACAAGGTATCAGTATGAACATATATTTCATTCGCCCCACGCACGGAAACGCACACCAATGGTTGGGCTTAGAGTTCTTTCGCAAAGGATTCTTTCGCCGCCTGACAGCGGGTCTTACCGCATTCTTATTCACCTTTGTATTTTACCTAAATCCCACCAGTCTGGCGGTGGCAGATGAGTTAGGTAAAGATGCGCAGCAACAAGCCGCTCTTGAGGCGGTATTAGAAAATACGCCTGAGAAAAAGCTGAGCCATCGTTTAGGAAAGTTGTATGAGAAAGTGGTGCAGGAATTACCGCAAGCCATTGATCAGCGTGATGCGAATCAAAACTGGTTAGAAAAGACCTATAACAATATTTTTTCTGATGGCCCTGTAACACCAGCAGAATTAACCGAATTAAAGACCCTCAGCACGGCTATCGAAACTGCCTATCAAGGTGTAATTGGTGAGTTTGAGCTAGAGGCAAAAACATTTGAGAATGAAGCGGCAGCCGCAGGTAAACCTTTATCGCCAGAAGTGAAGCTTCTTATCAAAGAGCGCCACACACAAGCGCTAACTCAAATAAAAGCTCGCTATACCAATACAAAAACTTTGTTGAATAAATTACTGACCGCAACCTCAGCTGACGAGCAAGCCCTAGCACTGGATAAGCTCAGTGACGTTTTAGAAAAGGAAAAGAGTAAACCTAGTCACACGCCTGCAACCCCCGACCAATTACCTTGGGGTACATCAGATGGTGAAGTGCGTGAGCCAGTTGAAACCAAAGAAGACTTACATGCGGCTACAGGCATTAACCCACTTGCAGGCCACGTGCAGCTAGCCATGGGCGATAGCGATGTTGGATTATTAATTTTGGCGCAGGCCTTAGCTGTTACCAATGCTAATATTTTAAATTCAGAATTAGGCGAATCCCTTGATGTGCAAATAACGCCAGAGATCAAAGCACTGGCCGCCAGCCTACACAACAACAGCACTGAAATTTACGCATGGGTACACAACAACATTCGTTTTATTCCAAGCTATGGTTCAATTCAAGGCGCGCAATACACGCTTGAAGCCAAACAAGGTAATGCGATTGATACCGCAAGTTTATTAATCGCATTACTTCGTGCTGCCAACATTCCTGCTCGCTATGCCTACGGCACAGTAGATATGCCAATAGATCAAGTGATGAATTGGGTAGGTGGTGTGACTTCGCCACAAGCTGCTCAAGATTTACTGAGTCAGGGCGGTATTCCGAATACGCTAATTAAAATGAATGGTCAGCTAACGTCATTCCGTATGGAGCATGTGTGGGTAGAGGCTTGGGTAAATTATTTGCCAGGTCGTGGTACTAAATCTAGCCAAGGCGATACGTGGATTCCGATGGATGCGAGTTTTAAGCAACATGAATTCACTCAAGCTCTGAACCTAAACGAATCTGTACCCTTTGATGCTCAAGCCCTAGTGAATGCTATTCAAACTAAGGCCACGGCGAATGAGACTGAAGGCTGGGTACAAAATGTTCCCCAAGCCGATATTGAAGCGCAAATAACGGATTTTCAAAATAAACTTAAAGCGCATATTGAAAATCAAAATCCTAATACCACTGTCGGCGATGTTCTGGGCTTGCAAAAAGTTAAGATTCTTCCACCTCGTCCCTTGGCTGCAGGGCTACCTTACAAACGTATAGTAACTAGTAGTACTTTTGCGGAGGTGCCAGATAGACTTCGTCACAAATTCAAATATAGTCTTGCAGAAAATATTGGGGGCATTGTTGGCAGTTCGGCAATTGATATTGAAAAACCTACAGTAACCCTAGCGGGTAAAACTATTGCAGTTAGCTTTAAGCCGGCCAGTAAATCTGATGCGGATATTATTGCAAGCCGCTTGCCTGCGCCTGAGGCGGACGGCAGCATTGATCCCGCAAAGCTTCCTAAAACGTTGCCAGGTTATTTAATTAGGTTAGTTGCACAGTTCACTGTGAATGGCGAAACATTGGCGCAAGGTACTATTGGTAATATGGGTGGCGAATTACAAGAAGAGCTTGGACTGTGGAGCCCTAAGGAAGGCTGGGAGACTAGCATTAATAAGCCGACTGCTGGCGAATATCGTGCGATAGGGCTGAATTTACAAGGTGCAAACCAAGAGCAAGCTATGCGTTTGAAATCTCGTCTTGAACTTACGAAAGCTAAGCTTGACGGTCAGGATCCAATTCAGTTGGGAGCTATCACAAAACACGATCTGGTTGGTGACTTACTATATGGAACAGTTTTCAATTATTTTGCGTTGAATGATTTACAAGATAAAGTTGCGGCGCAAGCTTCAGGGATTGTTACTTATCGGTTACCCAGTTATGGAACATTCAGCACAAAACTGAAAACGCAATATTGGTATGGCATTCCTAAAAACGTAGGGTTTGGCGGATTGGTGATGGATATTGACCACATGAAATTGCATCATGTTAGTAAAAATAGCAATCCCAACGAGCGTAAGGCTTTTAGCCAGAACATAGGTAAACGAATGAGTGCAATGGAGCACTTGGTGCCAGAGCAAATTTTTACCACTGAGACAAATAAGGCGCAAGGCATTAGTGCGGTTAAGGCTATCGTACTTGCAGGTCAACAAGGCCAAAAAATTTGGACAATAGATAGTAATAATATTGATCTCGCGCTGAGTCAAATTAATCTCGGAGTTAACACTAAAACAGATATTCGTAATAGTGTAAATGCAGGAAAGGTTGTAACAACACACACATCCAAAATTAACTTCAATGGTTGGATTGGTGAGGGCTATATTTTGACCGACCCCAACAATGGTGCAGCAGCATACATGATTGCGGGGGGGGAGAACGGAGGTGAGTTGATCAACTCAGACAATTTGCTAATTTCATCATCAGCAATACTTGGAATGACCGATGCCGATTTGAAGGCTGAAATTCCCAATACTTTACCAGGGAAACCTTGGTGGAATACTTCTTTAATACGGAGTTGGTTCGCAAAAGGTATTTCTACTGGAGCAGGATTTTTAGGACTATTTATTGCCTCATTACTGGTATTAAATAATGGTGATTTATCGACGTCCAATAAATTTGGTCAAATAATGATGAATATGTTGGCGTTTGCAATTACCTCATTTATGGTTGAAGCTGTAATTGGAGCGGCACTTGTTGCTGGTGGTTTGTTTGTAGCCTTAGGTATCGTCGTTGCGTTGGGTATTGCAATTGCTTTAGCAGTAGCCGCGACCTACATTAACCTTATATATTTTACATCGATCCTAATTCAATCAAAAAATAGGCGTATATTTGCATGATTAGTACTGTGTTTTTTAACGCGTATCTTATTATTTGTATTGTGATT